>NZ_JBQQCE010000519.1:0-6820 GCF_052245645.1 Streptomyces sp. KR55
TCGTGCTCTGAGAGCGGCACGGAGTCCTCCTCATCGTGCAGTCGCCGGGGCGACCCGGGGGGTCCCTTCAGGATAGGCAGGGAATCGCCCCCGTGAAACCCGCCCCTCTGCGCCATTTGGCCAACCGGAATCCGCCATGGTCGGACCGGCCCGCTGAGGCTTCCATTCCCCGGCGGCCGACCCGTCATGCCGGTCGGTCTCCCTCGATCATACGGCGGGAAGGCCCCGATCGGGGGGCCTGTGGCGTACTCCATCTGCAACCAACGCGCTGATCAGCGGCGCGCCCCGGCAGGCTGCTCAGGCCTCGGCAGCCCCCGGCGTCTCGCCGAGCACATGAAGCTGCGTGGCCACCGCGTGGAACGCCGGTACCTCGGCCGCCGCGGCCTCCAGCTTCAGCAGGGCGTCCATGGCTCCGGGCTCGGTGTCCACCAGCACCCCGGGCACGAGGTCGGCGAAGACCCGTACGCCGTGCACGGCGCCGACCCGGAGGCCGGCGGCCTCGACCAGTTCGGTCAGCTGGTCGGCGGTGAAGCGGCGGGGCATCGGATCACCGGCTCCCCAGCGGCCGTGCGGATCGTCGAGGGCCTGCTTGGCCTCCTTGAAGTGGCCCGCGAGGGCGCGCGCGAGGACGGCACCGCCCAGACCGGCGGCGAGCAGGCTGAGGACGCCTTCGGGGCGCAGCGCGGCAACCGCGTTGCGGACGCCCTCGGCCGGGTCGTCGACGTACTCCAGGACGCCATGGCACAGCACCGCGTCGTAGCCGCCGCGCTCGACCACGTCGAACAGGCCGTGGGCGTCGCCCTGCACACCCCGCACCCGGTCGGCGACGCCGGCCTCGGCGGCGCGGCGCTCCAGGGCGAACAGCGCGTTCGGGCTGGGGTCCACGACCGTGACCCGGTGTCCGAGGCGGGCGACGGGCACCGCGAAGTTGCCGCTGCCGCCTCCGGTGTCGAGGACGTCCAGCGACTCCCGGCCCGTGGCCTTGACCCGGCGGTCCAGGGCGTCCTGGAGGACCTCCCAGACCACGGCGGTACGGAGAGAAGCGCGGGGGCGCATCGGGTCCGACACGGCAGTTGACTCCTCGGCGCGGCACCGCCTCGGGGCGGAGCGAACGGGCTGCCTCCCCGGACCCGGGGTGCGGGAGGGGAAGGCTTCAGGCGCTCTCCACCCTATTGCCTCTACGGCCCTGCCTGGTCACTCCTGTGGTCCCACCCCTTTTCGGTGCTTCGGTGCCGGCATGCGCGCGTCAGCCGGCGTCGGGGAAGTCGCGGTCCGCGTCGGGGCGGTGGCGATCCGAGCCGGGGTCGCGGTCCGCTGCCTCGTCCGCGTCCGGACGTGGCTGGGGCAGGACCGGCTGGAGTACCAGCATCCGCTCGACGAGGCGGATGAACATCGCCACGTCGCGTATCAGGTCGTCGGCGTCCCGGCGGCTGGCCGCGCCCTTGATGCCCGCTTCGGCCCGGGCGCGGCGCCGGGCCCCCGAGGCGAACAGGGCGCTCCACTCGGTGAGTTCGGGCGCGATTTCGGGGAGCACTTCCCACGCACTCCGGATCCGGGCCCGGCGTCGGGGGTTGGTCTCCGGGCGTCCCCGCGCGGCGAGGACTGCGGCGGCGGTGCGCAGGGCGGCGAGGTGGGCTGTCGCGTAGCGCTCGTTCGGCGTTTCGAGGACGGTTGCCTCGTCGAGTCCGGCACGGGCCTGGGCGAGCAGGTCGAGGGCGGCGGGCGGGGCCGTGGCTCGGCGGAGCACGGGGTGCACATCGCTCGCCGGGCCGGTCAGTGAGGGGGCAGGGCCGGTGGCGCGGCGCCGGCGTGCGGCGGCTGCGGACGAGTTGGCCATGACGAACCTCCTGTCGTCTGTGTGACGGCACGCCCTGCTATGGGGGTGCCGTATGTGCCCATCGTGAGGTATGGCACTGACAATCCGTTCTGACCTGGGCTTTTGCTTCGAGCGAAGGTTCGGGTTAGGTTTTGAACTGACCAGTCAGTTCAAATTCCTGGGGGGACTGTGGGGGGACTCGCTGTCGCCGCCCGCGATTTCGGGCTCAAGGGGCCTCGCGGCTGGGCCTTCCGCGGCGTCTCCTTCACCGCGGAGCCCGGCTCGCTGATCGCGGTCGCGGGACCGTCGGGCTCGGGCCGTACGAGCCTGCTGCTCGCGCTGACCGGACGGATGAAGGCCACCGAGGGGACGGCGGTCGTCGGCGAGGCCCGGCTGCCTAAGCAGTCGGCCGCCCTGCGCCGGGCCAGCGGGCTCGCGCACGTTCCCGGCGTGACCGACCTCGACCCCGCCCTGACCGTGGCGGAGCACCTGCACGAACGGGCCTTGCTGCAGAGCCGCTTCGGAGACTCGCTGCGGGGGCTGCTGCGGCCGCGCGTCGAACGCGCGAACGAGGCGAAACTGCGGATCGACACCGCCCTGGCCGCCGCGGGCCTCGACCGGGAGGCCCTGCCCAAGGGCTCCCGGACCGCCGTACGCGACCTGGAGCGCCTGGAGGCGCTGCGTCTGTCCGTCGCCCTGGCCCTCCTCGGACGCCCGCGACTGCTGGGCGTGGACGACACCGACCTGAAGCTCTCCCCCGCCGAACAGGGCGAGGTCTGGGCCCTGCTGAGGTCGATCGCCGAGGCCGGGACGACAGTGCTGGCGGTGTGCAGCGAGGCCCCGGAGGACGCGGTCGTGGTGTCCACGCAGGCCCGCGACAACGACGAACGGGCGCCCGAAGACCACCCGGAGGACCACCCGGAGGACCAGCCGGAAGACCAGCCCCTGGACGACGAGGTGAAGGAGGCGGCGGATGCGCTCGCCGAAACTGGCCGCTCTTGAGCTGCGCCGCTTCGGGCGCGGCAAGCTGCCCCGCGCCGCCCTGGTGGCGCTCCTGCTGCTGCCCCTGCTGTACGGCGCGCTCTACCTGTGGTCCTTCTGGGACCCCTACGGCCGCCTCGACCGGCTCCCCGTGGCGCTGGTCAACGACGACAAGGGGGCGACCGCGGACGGGAAGAGGGTCAACGCGGGCGACGACATCGTGGCGGGGCTGCGCGACAGCGAGGTCTTCGACTGGCACGAGGTGAGCGCCGCCGAGGCCCGCGCGGGCGTCGAGGACGGCACGTACTACCTGTCGCTGACCATGCCGGCCGACTTCAGTGCGCGCATCGCCTCCAGTGCGGGCGACTCCCCCGAGACGGGCGCCCTTCAGGTCCGTACGAACGACGCGAACAACTACATCGTCGGGCAGATCTCCCAAACGGTGTTCAGCGAGGTACGTACGGCGGCGTCCACGAAGGCGTCGCGGTCGTTCCTGGACCGGATCTTCATCTCGTTCTCCGACATCCACGGCGAGACGGTGAAGGCCGCGAGCGGCGCCGACAAGCTCAGGAGCGGCATCGGCACGGCGGAGAAGGGCTCGAAGGATCTCGCCGACGGCCTGAAGGACGCCGAGGACGGCAGCGGGAAGCTGGCCAAGGGCCTGAAGAAGCTCAACAAGGGCGCCGACGACCTGGAGGACGGTTCGAAGCGGGTCGCCGAGGGGACGCAGGCCCTTGCCGACAAGGTGAACGGGGTCGCGGACAAGGTGGGGCCCTTCCTCAAGGACAACGAGAAGACCATCGGGGACACGGCCCAGCTCGTCGCCGACTCGTCCGGGGCGATCCGCGACAACCTCGAGACCCTGGTGAAGCGGGCGCCGACGGCCGCCAAGGATGCCCGCGCGGCCTCCGACACGCTGAGCGACGTCCACAAGAGGCGCTGCGAGACTCCCGTACTGCCCGATGCGGCCTGCTCCGACCTGGAGAAGGCCAAGGACGCGGCGGCCGACGCGGCGACGATCGCCGACGACGTCAACACACTGATCACCGATCACGACAGCGACCTGAAGAAGCTGGACGACCATCTCGCCACCCTGGAGGAGCAGTCCCAGGCCCTCGCCGACCGCGCCCCGCACCTCTCCGAGGACCTCGACGACGCCGTCTCCAGGATCAACAAGCTGAACGAAGGGGCAGGAAAGGTCGCCACGGGCGCGAAGTCGCTGCACACCGGGCTCGGCACCGCCAAGACCGGCGCCGTGGACCTCGACAAGGGCGTCGGCGACCTCAGGACGGGTGCGGACGACCTCAGCGGCGGCATGTTCAAGCTCGTCGACGGTTCCGGGAAGCTCGCGAACGGGCTGCACGACGGCGCCGAGCAGATTCCCGACTACGACAAGCAGCAGCGCGACGCGCGGACGGAGGTCATGGCGGACCCGGTCCAGCTCGCCTCCAAGACGCTGCACAAGGCGCCCAACTACGGCACCGGTTTCGCCCCGTACTTCATCCCGCTGTCCCTGTGGGTGGGTGCGATGGTGGCGTACATGCTGATCCCGCCGCTCAACCGGCGGGCGCTGGCCACCGGCGCCTCGGCCTGGCGGATCGCCCTGGCGGGCTGGCTGCCGGTGCTGGCGATCGGCGTACTCCAGACGGTGGCCCTGATGTCGGTGCTGCACTGGGCGGTCGGGTTGGAGATGGCGCGGGTGGCCGGGACGGTGGGCTTCCTGTTCCTGGTGACGGCGTGCTTCGCGGCGCTGATCCAGTGGCTGAACGCCCGCTTCGGAGCCGCCGGCCGCATCCTGGTCCTCGCCCTGCTGATGCTGCAACTGACGTCCGCGGGCGGCACCTATCCCGTGCAGACCAGCCCGGGCTTCTTCAACGCGCTGCACCCCTTCCTGCCGATGAGTCACATCGTCGAGGCCCTCAGGAGGCTCATCTCGGGTGGTGGCCTGGAACCCGTGTGGCACGCGTGCGTGGTGCTGGCCGCCTTCACCGCGGGCGCCCTCGCGCTCACCGCGCTGTCGGCCCGGCGCCGGCAGGTGTGGACCCTGGACCGGCTGCACCCGGAGCTGAGCCTGTGAAGACACCTCCCGCCCCTGCGAGGCAGCGGTTTCCTGTGACAATCGGGGCCATGGAAAGCAGCAGCACCGCCTCGGGGGCCAGTACGCGCCGAGAGGCCACCCGGCAGAAGCTCTACGAAGCGGCCGTCACACTCATTGCGGAGCAGGGCTTCTCCGCCACCACGGTGGACGAGATCGCCGAGCGGGCCGGGGTCGCGAAGGGCACGGTCTACTACAACTTCGCCAGCAAATCAGTCCTCTTCGAGGAGCTGCTGCGGCACGGCGTGGGCCTCCTCACCGCCTCCCTCCGGGAGGCGGCCGAGCAGACGGCGAAGGAGGGCGGCACCAAGGTGGCCGCCCTGGATGCGATGATCCGGGCCGGGCTCGTCTTCATCGACCGGTATCCGGCCTTCACTCAGCTGTACGTGGCCGAGCTGTGGCGCACCAACCGGGCCTGGCAGTCCACTCTGATGGTGGTCCGGCAGAAGGCGGTCGCGGTCATCGAGGACGTGCTGCGCGAGGGCATCGAGAACGGCGAGTTCAGCGAGGAGATCGACGTGCCGCTGACGGCGGCGGCGCTCGTCGGCATGGTGCTGGTGGCCGCACTGGACTGGCAGGCGTTCCAGCCGGAGCGTTCCCTGGACGACGTCCACGCAGCCCTCTCACGGCTGCTCCAGGGGCGGGTCAGCGGGCGTCCTTAGGCAGCACGTACAGGCAACACGAACAGGCGGCACGAAAGCGCCGGTCCGAGATGGCCGCGTCCCCCGCGGGCCACTCGAACCGGCGCTTCCCTGTGCGCCCCCGTTTCCCCCGTTGGGCCCTCTTCTCCCCCGTCGGGCCCCTTCGGTCCTCCCCCGGACTCCCCCGTGCCTCGCTCCCGCCGACCGGGGCCGGCGGAAGGAGCGGATCGTGGGCCGGGCCGTTCCGGCGCCCCGTGTCGCCGGTGCCGGGCCCGTGCCCCTCTCCGTGCCTCCACTCTCTCGTTCGCGCAGGTCGCCCCCCATCCGCGCGCGTACTCATCTCGTCGCCTGAGTACGGATACTCAGCCGTACGCACTCGCCCCCAGGACGCGTCGGCCACGGCTGGTTACGATCGCCTCCGTGTCCGTACTCCCCCTGGTGTTCACCAGCGGCTGGGCCAGCGGCGTCAACGCGTACGCGGTGGTGCTGGTGCTCGGCTTCTTCGGTGCGACGGGACTGAGCGACGAGGTCCCCGAGTCGCTGCAGCGTCCCGAGGTGCTGATCACGGCGGGTGTGCTGTTCCTGGGCGAGGCTGTCGCCGACAAGATCCCGTACGTCGACTCGGCGTGGGACTCGGTGCACACGCTGATCCGGCCGGCCGCCGGGGCCTGGATCGGGGCGCTGCTCGCGGGCCAGAGCGGTTCGCTGTCCGATCTGACGGCGGGCACGATCGGCGGTTCGACGGCGCTGGCCAGCCATGCGGTCAAGGCCGGCACGCGGATGGCGGTCAACAGCTCGCCAGAGCCCTTCAGCAACGTGATCATCAGCGTGGCCGAGGATCTCGGGGTCGGCGGGATCGTCACGTTCGCGATGTTCCATCCGGAGGCGGCGGCCGTCATCGCCGGCGTGCTGCTGGTCGCCGGGCTGGTCATGCTGTACTTCCTCGTCTCTCGTATCCGCCGCTTCCGGCGCCGCAGGGCGCAGCGCCGGGAGGAACGGCGACTGGCGGCGCGGGCCGGACCACCGCCCAGCTGACCTCCGGGCCATGGGAGCGTTGCAGGTCACAGGCCCGCGGGCGGATTGTCAGTGGCGGCCGATAAAGTCGCAGGCATGGCACGGATTGCGGTGATCGGCGCCGGGATGGGCGCGATGGCGGCTGCTGCCCGGCTGGCCGTCGCGGGCCACCGGGTGGCGGTGTACGAGCGTACGGAGACGTACGGCGGCGCGGTGCGCCGACTGGAGCGGGACGGGTTCTCCTTCGACACCGGCCCCGGGCTGCTGCCGCTG
>NZ_JBQQCE010000052.1:0-31016 GCF_052245645.1 Streptomyces sp. KR55
TCTGCGCACCCTGTACGAGCAGTACGGCGCGACCCTCACGTGATGACGCTCTTTGAAATCGGCCCTGGCCGCAGTCGCGTGAATGACCTGATTGATGACGTAGCGGGTCGTGTGCCGTCTGTGCACGACTCGGTCAGATCAGCCTGATGCCTGTAGGTCTGCGCGTCCCAGCATGTCGGCGAGAGGAGTGCCAGTTCGTGCTGCTGCGATTCGACGTGCTCGCAGCTGAGCTCGGGTGCGGGGGCGGAATTTCGGTTCCTTGCCGCAGCCACACGGTTCGCGGCCCTCGTAACGCAGTCCGGCGTTGAGAACCGCAGCTACGACGGTCCATGCCTTGGTGTCTCGGCGCCGGGGTGCCGCGAAGTCGTGGCCGGCACAGACCATTGGCTCTGAGCATCGGGGACATCGGTGCTCGCCGGGCCGGGGATGCTGCTTGAACGCGACACGGCAGGGCACGCACGCGTAATGCAGCTTGTAGGGCCTCTCGGCGTAGTAGCACACGAGGTGAACGTACCTGGCAGTGTGGCGGCTGGCGAGCTGGTTTTCGTGGCCTCATGGCTGGGTGAGGATGCGGGTGCGGAGGAGTTCGAAGGATGCCCGGCCATACATGGCTCGCTTGAGTGTTTTCACCCGGTTCACGTGACCTTCGACGACGCCGGAGCTCCATTCGAGGGTGAGGCCGGCGGTGACGGCGTCGAGGTCCTGGCGGAGGAAGCCGGCGAAGCCCTGCATCGGTTTCGGGGCGTCCTGTTCGGCCTGGCGGATCCACTCCAGCAGCAGGTATCCGCGCCGGTGACGGACGAGATCGGCGAACGTGCGGGCGAGGTCGCAGGCGCGGGTGATGTCCGGGCAGGCGAGCCGGACCTGAAGCAGCCTCCGGTCCTGGCTCTCGGTGAGGGTCTCGCGGGGCCGCATGATCCAGGAGGTGATCTTCCGGGGGCTGGGGATGTCGGCCCGGACCGGCTCAGCGGTGCCAGCCCGCAGGGCGGCGAGGTGCTTGCGGACCACCTGACGGCTGCCCCGGTAGCCGCGTTCGTGGATCTCCTGGAACAGGCGGGTGCCGCTGACCTGGCCCTGGGTCTCGGTGAAGCGGGCGTTGAGGTATGCCTTGAACGGTTCCAGGACGCCGTTGGGGCGGCGGTCGCGGGCGGAGGCCAGCAGTTCGTCGAGGTCGGTGTCGCGGAAGCGGCGGACGGTCTTGCGGTCGAGGTTCAGGCGGCGGCCGATGGCACTGATCGTCCAGCCCTTCTCCACCAGGCGGTGGACGTCCTCGTAACGGTGGCGGGTCCGCTCGATGATCCGGGTGCGGGGCAGTTCCGGCACCGGCAGTTCCATGAGGACCGGTTCCGGCACGGTCGGTTCCGCGTCCTGCTCGGCGTGTTTGCGCAGGCAGTTGCGGTGCTGGTGGCAGGTCTTCTCCACCGCGGCGGACAGGTTCTGCAGCAGGTGCCAGCGATCTGCGATTTCGAGGGCGTCGGGGGCGGCTTCTTTGACCGCCTTCGTGTAGGCAGTGGCCCGGTCCCTGCAGATGATCTCCGCGCCGGGATGGTCTCTGAGCCAGGCCGCGAACGTTTCCGAGGTGCGGTCGGGCAGCACGTCCACGACCCGGCCGGCCTCGACGTCGACCAGGACGGTGCCGTAGGTGCAGCCCTTGCGGAAGGCGAACTCGTCGACTCCCAGCACCCGCGGGGCACGCTCCGGAACCGACGGCGCTGTCAGTAGCCTGAGCAGCCGGGTCCGGCCCGCAGCAAGCCGAAGGCGCCGGCACAGCCGGGCCGCCGGACGGCCGCCCAACTCCACCGCGATCGACCGCAGCCACCCCGTCAGCCCGGTGCTCGACCGGCGGTGGCGCTCGGTCAGGCCCGGCACCTGCTCGGCGAACGTCTTCCGGGAGCACCTCTTCCGGTCGCAGAAGTACCGGCGCACCCGGAGGCGGACCACGACCCGCCGCGAGCCCAACGGCCGCTCATCCAGGCTGCGTTGGTACGAGCTGTGCGCGCGTCTGGCCTGCTTCCGGCAGTCCGGGCATCGGCCCGGCCGACCGGTGGACACCGCCTCCACCACCAGGACGCCGGAGGAGTCGCTGACGCGCTCCACTCGCACACCGATCCCGGGAAACAGCACATCCTCAACCGACTTGCTCGCCACGGCAGGAAACACACTGCCGAAACGATCCCCCGTTCCCGCCCCTGACCTGGGAATTCACGGAACTGCGGTCAGAGCCGATTTCAGAGATCCTCATCAGGCCCGTCGGCTCGGTGCCGGCTCACCAGACCCGCTCGGGCTCCGTGCGCTCCGCTTCGGGGGCCTTCTGCAGAAAACGGGCAAACGCCGAGGCGGTACTGGAGCTGTTCGCACCCAGCGCGATGGTGAACTCACCGCTCTGGCCGCTGTGTTGCGCCCGCTGTGCCGCCACTCAGCCGGTGCCTGGCCGTGGCGGTGGCGGTGGCGGTGGTGCGGAGCTTTCCCGGACGACGAGCTCAGTGCCGATGAGGGTGACTTCCGGGTTGCGCGGTGCTCCTCGCATCTGGGATACCAGCAGGTCGAGGGATCGGCGGCCCGCTGCGCCGAAGTCCTGGCGTACCGTGGTCAGCGGCGGCCAGAGGTAGGCGGCTTCGGGTATGTCGTCGTACCCGACGAGGCTGACGTCACCGGGCACGTCGCGGCCCGCTTCGCGCAGGGCGCGCAGGGCGCCGATGGCCATCTGGTCGTTGGCGGCGAAGACGGCGGTCACCTCCGGTCGCGCTGCGAGCCGTCGGCCGAGTTCGTAGCCGGAGCGAGCAGTCCAGTCGCCCCTCATCACCCGCGGCGGCGTGCGCCCGGCGTTGGTGTGGGCTTCCCGCCAGCCTCGCTCGCGCAGGTGTGAGGAATCCCAGTCGGCCGGCCCGGCAAGGTGCCAGACCCTTTCGTGACCGAGAGCGAGCAGGTGTTCGGTCGCTGTCCTGGCGCCCGGAGCCTGCGCCAGCCCGACGACCGGTGCGAGCCGCTGCGGGCGCTCGACGTCGATGGCGACGGTCGGCATCTGCGGCGGCACACGCTTGAGCGCCAGCGCCGTCCACCGGTGCGGGGCGGCGATGATCAGACCGGCGACGCCCTCGCTGACCAGCTGTCCCGTCAGCTCGTCCGGAGATTCCTTGTCGCTGGAGTTCATTGTCGCCACCCGGAGCGAATAGCCGAGTCGTCGGGCGGCCTGGCCGATCCCGTCAAGGACGGAGCCGGGGCCGTAGTAGGGGATGTCAAAACCGATCATGCCCACCACCGAATTGCGACCGGTCACCAGGGCCCGCGCCGAGGCATTGGGGCGATAGCCGAGTTCGGTCGCCAGCGCCAGAATCCTCGCGCGGGTCGCCGCGCCGACCCCGGGCTGGTCGTTGAGCGCCCGGGATACCGTCATTGTTGAGACGCCGAGGCGTTCGGCGAGGTCGCTGAGCACCACCGGACGCACCTGGGTGTCGGCGGTCGGGTCCATCACACTCCCGCGGGTGTCATCTCATGCATGAGATCAGGCCTAATAGATCAGGGTAGTGCAGGTCGGCATGACGGCTATCGCCTGCTCCAGGTCGTCCAGGCGCCGGCGCGCCAACGTCCGGGCACTCCCCCTCTGCCCCAGGTCTTCAGCTTGTTGATCAAGCCCTCGACGGTGTTCCGCTCCAACATCACCCCCCAGACCCTAGCCAGTAACCCGTCACCCGGCTCACGCCCTGCAGGCAGCTACCCCAGGCTCTGCAGCCGTGTCATGGCCTCGGCGAGCGTGCTGCGGCAGAATGCGAGGTGATCGGGACCGTAGCCGCGCGGCCCGCATTCGACGACGAGCAGTAGGCCCAGATAGAGGTGGTAGAGGGCCAGTCGGTGCTGGAAGGCGGGAGTGAAGTCGAGGCTGCCTCCGGCCTCGATGTAGCCGGCGACAAGGTCGCTGTCGGGGCCGGTGTCGCCGCCGAAGGCCAGGGAGACCAGCTCGGCGGCCGGGTCGCCCCAGAACGCACGTTCGTGGTCGATGAGTCCGGTGATCCGGGCGTGTGTCCCGTCGACGCCGAGGTCGACGAAGATGTTGCCCGGCCACAGGTCGAAGTGGACGAGCCGGGGCTCGGCGACTTCGTCGAGCGCGTACCAGCCCTCGGCCACCAGCGTCCGAATGTCGGCCGGCGGCACGTCCAGCGGGGACTGCCAGCGATCGGCGTCGTCGAGGAGCGCGTCCACCATCGCGGTGAACGCCGTCCGCCAGTCGCGGGCGGAGAGCCCGGACTCACCGGCTGGATAGCCGAACCGCCCGTCCTGTGGGGCCAGGGTGTGCAGACGCGCGGTGATCGCACCCAGCTCGCGGCGAAGCGCCGCCCCGATGGCGGGGCGGATGCGGTCGGCCACCTTGTCCAACGGGATCCCTTCCAAGACGGAAAGGGCGAGGAACTCCTCTCCGGCATAGAGCAGTTCCGGCGTCGGCACGCTGCCGCCGGGGAGGGCCGCGAGCCGCCGGTAGACCATGGCCTCCGTGGCGAGGATGCCGCGCTCGTACCGGAGGACCGCCGCGTCGGCCGGAGGGGCGAGCTTGACGACGGCTGGACGGCCGTCGTCGAGCAGGACGCGGTAGGCACTGTTGAACCAGCCGTCGGTCAGCTCGGTCTCGAGGCGGCACCCGATGCCCGCAGTGCCGCGCAGCAGAGCATCGAGCTGGTCGGGGGACATGTGGCGCTTGGTCTGGCTCTGCACGGCGGCACGCTTTCGGTTGCGGTCGGGGCATTGACTGGAGTGGCGAACGGCACCGAGACGGTTCCCGCCAGTCGAGCAGGGGAACCGCCCTGTGCTTGGTTCAGCGCGGGTAGGGCAGGTCGGCTTCCAGCGTGCCGGCGGGGCTCGTATGGAGGGTTCCGTCCGGTCCGCCGAGCCGGAGCTGCCAGGGGTGGGGGCTGTTGGTGGTGACCCGGAGGTGGCCGCCGTCGCGGCGCAGGTGGAAGCGGGCCGTCTCACCCGGTCCGTCGGCGCGCGGGATCACCAGGGTTTGTTCCGCGCCGTCGGCGAAGGCGTGGACTCTCAACTCGACGCCGTCGGCCCAGGCCGAGACGGGGTGCTGGTCGTCGGCGGCGTACGGGATGACCGAGTCGGGGCGGGCGAGCAGCGGCAGGGTGTGGAAGCCGTGGTGTTCGCGCACCCAGCGCGGGCCGGTGACCTGGACGCCGGTCAGTACGTTCGTCCACGTCCCCTCGGGCACGTAGTACTCCACTGTGCCGCCCTCGGAGAAGACGGGCGCGACGAGCAGGTCGTCCCCGAGCATGTACTGCCGGTCGAGTGCCGCCACGCCCGGGTCGTCGGGGAACTCCAGCACCATGGCCCGCATCACCGGTACCCCGGTGGCGTGGGCCTGCTGGGCCGCACGGTGCAGGTAGGGGGCGAGGCGGTGCTTGAGGAGGGTGAACTCCCGGGTGACTGCGACCGCTTCCTCGCCGTAGTCCCACGGGACGCGGTAGGACTTGCTGCCGTGCAGGCGGCTGTGCGAGGAGAGCAGGCCGAACTGCACCCAGCGCTTGAAGACGGTCGGCGTCGGGGTGCCCTCGAAGCCGCCGATGTCGTGGCTCCAGAAGCCGAAGCCGGACAGACCGAGGGAGAGCCCCCCGCGCAGCGACTCAGCCATGGCGTTGAAATGGGACTCGCAGTCCCCGCCCCAGTGCACCGGGTACTGCTGGCCGCCGGCCGTGGCGGAGCGGGCGAACAGCAGCGCCTCGCCCTCGCCGCGCTCCTCGCGCAACAGCTCGAAGACGGCCTGGTTGTAGAGGTGGGTGTAGTAGTTGTGCATCCGTTCCGGGTCGGAGCCGTCGTGCCAGACGACGTCGGTGGGGATGCGCTCGCCGAAGTCGGTCTTGAAGCAGTCGACGCCCTGGGCGAGCAGGGTGCGCAGTTTGCCGGTGTACCAGTCACTGGCCGCCGGGTTGGTGAAGTCGACCAGGGCCATGCCCGCTTGCCACAGGTCCCACTGCCACACGCTGCCATCGGTGCGGCGTACCAGGTAGCCCTCGCGCATGCCCTCGTCGAACAGATCCGACTTCTGTGCGATGTACGGGTTGATCCAGGCGCTGATGCGCAAGCCCTGCTGCCTGAGCCGGGCCAGCATGCCCTCCGGGTCGGGAAACGTCTCCGCATCCCACCTGAAGTCGGACCACTGGTATTCGCGCATCCAGAAGCAGTCGAAATGGAAGACGCTCAGCGGAATGCCGCGCTCGGCCATGCCGCCGACGAAGCGGTTGACGGTGGCCTCGTCGTATTCGGTGGTGAAGGACGTGGTCAGCCACAGCCCCAGTGCCCACGCCGGGGGCAGAGCCGGGCGTCCGGTGAGGGCCGTGTAGCGGGCGAGGATCTCCTTGGGGGTGGGGCCGTGGACGACGAAGTACTCCAGCGACTGGTCCTCGACGCTGAACTGCACCTGACCGACCGACTCCGAGCCGACCTCGTAGCTGACCCTGCCGGGATGGTTCACGAAGACACCGTAGCCGCGGTTGGTCAGGTGGAACGGGATGTTCTTGTAGGCCTGTTCGCTGCTGGTGCCGCCGTCGGCCTGCCAGATGTCCACCGTCTGCCCGTTCTTGATGAACGGGGTGAACCGCTCACCGAGTCCGTAGACCAGTTCCCCCACGCCCAGGGCGAGTTGGGCGACAATGTGGTGCCGGCCCTCGGCGTCGGTGATGAACCCCGTGCCGCGCTCCCCCACTGAGGTCAGCACACGTCCGCCGGCGGTGAAGTCCAGCCGCCACGGCTGTTCCGTGTCCACCCGCAGCGTCAGTTCGCCGGAGACCAGCTCCAGTACCGCTCCGTCCCGGCGCACCTTGCCGGCGTCCGCGTGGGCGCCGGGCAATGCGAACTCCGGTCCCCGGCGCACCGATCCGGCGTGGTGGGTGGTCCGCACGCCGATGACTCCCTCGGCCGGGGACCAGCACTCCACGGTCAGCAGCGGGCTGTTGAGGGTCTGCCCGCGCCGGCTCACCTGTTTCACGGGCGCGTACAGGGTCATCCGGTGGTCGTCGGCACGGACGTCGGCGACCTCTGCGGCGTAGCGGGCCGTGCAGCCGGGACGCATCAGCCAGTAGCCGTCCGTGAACTTCATCGGGCAGGTTCCTCCGTCCGCGCGCGGTGCGCGGTGATCAGGCCGCGGTACCAGTGGTAGCTGTCCTTGGGGGTGCGGGTCAGGGTGGCGTAGTCGACGTGGACGAGGCCGAAACGCTGGTCGTAGCCTCGCGCCCACTCGAAGTTGTCCAGCAGCGACCAGGCGTAGTAGCCGCGTACGTCCACACCGGTGGCGATGGCGTCGGCCACGGCGGTGAGGTGGTCGGCGAGGTAGTCGATCCGGTCGGGGTCGTGGACCTGGCCGTCGGGTGCGACCGTGTCGGCCTCCGCCGAGCCGTTCTCCGTGATCCAGATCGGCGGCAACTGCGGGAAGCGGACGTGGAAGTCGCACAGCAGCTCGGTGAAGGCGGACGGGACGACCGGCCAGTCCATGGTGGTGTGCCGGGTGCCGTACGGGTCCAGTTCGGCCACGCCGATGTCCACGGCGGTGCGCTGTTCGGGGTCGGCCACGCGGTGCGGTGCGGCGGCCACGGTGAGGTGGTCGGTGGGCAGGCCCCGGCCGCCGCTGTAGCCGATGTAGGTGACAACGACCGGCAGCGGCCCCTCGGCGCCGCGTGGCCGGATCAGCCAGGCGGCCACCGGCTCACCCTGCCAGCCGGGGAAGCGCACGTCGTCCGCCTCGGCGAGGGTTCGCGACCAGAAGGCGTCGAAGTCCTCCGGGGCTCGGCACTCCGGGCGGTAGCCGACGAGTTCGTCGAGTGGCATGGCTGTCAGTGGCATGACGTTCCTCGGGTGTCGGGAAGGGGCGGCCCGCCGCCCTCACAGGCGGGCCGCCGGTTTCGGTGGGCCGCCGGTCTCAGCCCTCTGCGGGTGGGCCGAGGCGAAGCGGAAGGCGGCGGCGCGGACGTCGCCGTGCAGGGTGAGCCGCAGGTCGTGGACGCCGTCCAGGGCATCCGGGAGCCGGCAGCCGACGGTCGTCCAGGCATGGCGGTCACCGGTGGGCGGGACCGCGATCCGCACCAGGAAGCGGTCGTCGACGTGGAACTCCAGCGCCGCTGCGTCCGGTTCGTCGCCGGTGCGGGAGACTTCGGCCTCCACCCGGACGGCTCCCGTCAGATCGACGGAGCGGAAGAGCAGGGTCGCCGGGCGCGCCGGGTCGGCGGGGGTGACGGCGTCGCCGGTGGTGCGGGTTGCGTCGGTGATGGTGAGGTCCGCGTGGTCGTCGAAGTCGACGGTCAGGGTGCACCGGTCGACGACGACGCGGGGCTGGGGGGCGGCTCCGGTGACGGTGAGCCGCGCGGTACGGACGATGTTCTCGGCGGAGCGCGCGAGCAGGATCTCGTAGTCGCCGGGGTCGACGGTGAAGGCTCCGGTGTTGACGTCCCAGTGGGCGAGCCGTTCGGCGGGGAGCCGGAAGGTGAGCTCCTTGCTCTCGCCCGGGTCGAGCCGGACCTTGCGGAAGTCGGCGAGCCGCAGCCGGGGCGCCTGGTAACGGGCGTCCACAGGCCGGACGTAGAGCTGGAGGGTCTCGCTGCCGGGACGCGCGCCGGTATTGGCGAGCGTCACTGTGACGTCCACCGAGCCGTCCTGGGTCATGGAGTCCGCGGAGAGCCGCAGGTCTCGGTGGGCGAAGTCGGTGTACGACAGGCCGTGGCCGAACGGGTAGAGCGGCGCGGCGCGGTGGTACTGGTAGGTCCAGCCGGCCTTGATGACGTCGTAGTCGAGCGGGTGCGGCAGCTCGTCGTCGCCGCGGTACCAGGTCTGCGGCAGCCGCCCGGCCGGGTCGGCCTCGCCGAGAAGCACGGCGGCCAGCGCGCGGCCGGTCTCCTGCCCGCCGTGCGAGGTCCACAGCAGCGCGGGCAGGTGGGCGTCGGCCCAGTCGACGGCGTAGGGGTAACTGCTCATGACGACGAGCGCGGTTTCCCGGCAGACCGCGGCGACTGCGCGCAGCAGCGCTTCCTGGGTCTCGGGCAGGGCGATTCCGGTACGGTCCTCGGTCTCGCGGCCATTGATCATCGGGTGGTTGCCGAGGACGACGATCGCCACATCGGCCTCCTCGGCGGCAGCCCGCGCCTCCGCCGCGCCGTCACGCAGCAGTTCTCGCTGCCAGCGCTCGGCCATCGCGGGGCTCTCGGCGGTGACGCGCACCCGGCCGTCGGCGGGATCGAGGGCGGCGTAGCGGCCGGTGCGCACGTTGCGGAGCAGAAAGGTGTCGCCCTCACCGTCCGGGGCGGGCTCCAGACGGAAAGTTTCGTTGATGAACCAGGTCTTGAGTAGCGTCCGGTCGGCGACGAGCGAGGCGTCGTCCTCGAGGCCGAGGTAGCGGCCGGTGCCGGCGTCGCACAGGGTGAGGACGCCGTCGCCCCACTCCTGGACGTCGAACGCGGTTCCGCCCAGCGGCTCGCCGGTGTTGCGGGAGCGCAGCTCGATCCGGTCGGCACCCTGCACGCAGACCACCTCGCCGCTCCCCTGTCCGAGCGCGGCGCTCAGGCCGGTCGCGATGCCGACCTGGTACGGCAGGGTGCCGCTGTACCAGTCCTCGTACAGGGTGTCGGCGTGCGGCCCGATGACGGCTATCCGTGGTGCTCGCTCCGGGTTCAGGGGCAGCAGGCCGTCGTTCTTGAGCAGCACCACCGACTCGGTCGCGGCGCGCCGGGCGAGGACGCGGTGCTCGGGGCAGTCGATCACCTCCGGGCCGATGCCGGCGTACGGGTCGAGGTCGGGATCGAACTCACCGAGGCGGAAGCGGAGTTGCAGCTGGCGGCGCACTGCCCGGTTCACGTCCTCCTCCTCGATCAGTCCGCGCTCCAGCGCCTCGCGCAGTCGGCCGATCACGGTGGCGCTGTCCTCGCGGTGGTCGGTGAAGCTGTCGATGCCGGCTTTCAGCGCGGCGGCGTGGGACGTGGGGTGGTCCTCGAAGTAGTGCTCCAGTTCCACCAGGTTGCAGGGTGCTTCCTCGTCGCTGACCACGAACAGTTCGTGGCCGGTCTCCCGCGCCCAGCGCCGCAGTTCGTCCTCCAGGAGCGGACTGACGTGGCAGGGGCGGCCGTTGACCAGGTTGTAAGCGGCCATCGCGCCGGTGGCCGCGCCGGAGGCGATGATCGGGCGGAAGGCGGCCAGGTCGTACTCGTGCAGCACACGGGGACGCAGCCCGGAAGAGGTGACGCAGCGATCGGTCTCGTTGTTGTAGGCGAGGAAGTGCTTGAGCACCGGGGCGGCACGCAGGTAGTCCGGATGGTCGCCGACCAGGCCCTGGCAGTAGGCGGTACCGAGGCGCGCGGTGTGCAGCGGGTCCTCGGAGTAGCCTTCCTCGTTGCGACCCCACCTCGGATCGCGCAGCAGGTTCACCACGGGTGACCAGGTCTGCAGCGAGTTCGCTCCTCGCTCGACAGCCATACCGATGGCCGGCGGACGATGGCGGTGAAAGGCCCGCAGTTCAGTGGAGACGGCTTCGCCGACGCTCCGCACGAGATTCTCGTCCCATGTGGCGCCCAGCCCCACGGCCTGCGGAAAGACCGTGGCCGGGCCCAGCCAGGCCACACCGTGGAGTGTCTCGGTCCCGGTCCGGAACGGCGCCAGGCCGAGACGCGGGACGGCCGGCGCGTACTGGTGGAGCATCGCCAGCCGCTCATCGAGAGTGAGCCGGCCGAGGAGGTCCTCGACCCGGTCGCGCATCCCAAGCGCGGAATCGCGGAACGGCAACCCGGCTACGGGCAAGGCGGCTTCGGGCATGGACGGGCTGTTCACGTGGGAACCCCTTGGATGATGAGCGAGGACTCGAAAGCGCGTGGCGGCAGCACTGTCGTCGAAGCGCTTCGAAAGTGACATGGAGCCAGCAGGCTGTCAATCGGCTGGTGATTTTTCGCCGTCTCCCAGCCCGTCTCAACTGCCTGAATACCAGATAACTCTGATGATCTGGCAGGTCAGCACCTGGTGCGGCACGGAAGAAAAGGAGTTGCGTCCGACCACTTGTCGCGTGTGAAACCCAGAGTTAACGTTAACGCTCATCGAAGCGCATCGACTCGTGCTGTGCGGCCTTCGGTCCACCTCCGCCTGCCCCACCGTGCCTCCTCCTCCGCACCGCTCAAGATGCGCGGAGACCGTCTCCCTGTCAGAGCTCTCCGCGTGACAGAAGGGCCACTGATCGCCATGAGTACCTCTATGAACCGCAGATCCGTCCTGCGCACCGCCGTCGGCGCCACGGGGGCAGTCGCCCTTAGCCCGCTGCTCTCTGCGTGCGGGGGTGGCCCAGAGCAGAAGACGGGCGCGAACTCGAAGGCAGGCCTGAAGGCCGCGCTGCCCGCCTATGTGCCGAGGAACCCCGTCGAGCCGGACATCGCCCCGGTCGCGGGCGGCGACGGCGCGGTGACCGATCCGGCGTTCCTGCGCTACCCGTCCGAGCAGGTCGCCACGGTCTCCGGCACCCCGGGCAAGGGCGGCAAGTACACCGCGGTCACCCCGCTGTGGGGCACTGTGCCAGCGCCCGGCAACTCCTTCTACGAGGCGATGAACAAGGCCCTAGGCGTCGAGCTGACCATGAAGCCGGCGGACGGCAACAACTACCACACCATCATCCCGACGATGACGGCGGCGAAGCGCCTGCCCGACTGGGTCCAGCTGCCGACCTGGTGGAACAGCCAGTTCAACGTCGGCCGGCTGGCCGGGACCCAGCTCGCGGACCTGACGCCGTATCTGTCCGGCGACAAGATCAAGAAGTACCCCAACCTCGCCGCGATCCCGACCGGCGCCTGGCAGGTCGGGGCCTGGGGCGACAAGCTGTACGGCATACCCTGCTCCTCCAGCAGGTTCGTCGTCGCCGGCACCACGTTCTACCGGCGCGACATCCTGGAGGCGAAGGGCATCACGGCCGATCAGGTCACCTCCGCGGACGACCTGATGAACCTGGGCAAGGAGCTGACCGACGCCAAGCGCGGCGTATGGGCCTTCGACGACGTGTGGACGTACCTGTTCCCCTTCTGGGACGTGCCCCCGAAGTGGACGGTCGTGGACGGCAAGCTGCTCCACGCGTACGAGGTGCCGGGGTTCCTGGAGGCACTCGACTGGCACCACCGGCTGGCCGCCAACGGCTATGCGCATCCCGACGCGCTGGCCGGCAACAACGCCGACGGCACCACGCGCTTCTACTCCGGGAAAGTGCTGATCTCGGGCGGGGGGATGGGGGCGTGGTCCGTCGCCGACCACCAGTCCGGAACGGCCGCCGACAAGAACTACCGGCGCGGTGCGTTCGACATCTTCGCCGCCGACGGCAGGAGCACCCCGCGCACTTTCCTGGGTTCCTCCTCCAGCATGATCAGCTACCTCAACGCACGGCTGAAGCCCGAGCAGATCGAGGAGCTGCTGGCCGTCGCCGACTACCTTGCCGCGCCGTACGGTTCACGCGAGTACACCATGGTCAACTTCGGGGTCGAGGGCATCCACCACACCATGGAGCGTGGCGTTCCGACGGCGACCGAGGCGGGCAAGAAGTACGTCCAGGCGCCGACCTACCCCTTCCTCGCCGCACCGCCCGCCGTGCTCAGCAACCAGGGTGCCGACATCGTCACCCGGGACGCCGCCGCCTGGCAGGCCGCCAACGTCAAGCGCCTGTACAAGCCGGTCTTCTGGAACATGAACATCAGCATGCCGCAGGCGATGACCACGACGCTCGCCGCGCAGTCCGTCGAGGACACCATCAAGGACTGCTACCACGGCAAGAAGAAGGTCAAGGACGTCCAGGACGCCATCGCGAGCTGGAAGTCGAGCGGCGGCGGGGACCGGCTCAAGCAGTGGATGACCGACAACGTCCTCGACAAGTACGGGACCGGCCAGTGAGCACGGCAAGCCCGCCGCGGAACGACCGGCCCGCAGGGCTGACCCGGCGGATCCGGCTGCGGCGCGACCGGACTCTGCTGATCATGACGGTGCCGACCGTGGTCCTGCTGCTGGTGTTCAACTACGCGCCGCTGTTCGGCGTGGTCACGGCTTTCCAGTTCTACGACCCGCTGACCGGCGTGTGGAACAGCGAATGGGCCGGCTTCGCCCAGTTCGAGCGGCTCTTCGGCGACTCGCTGTTCTGGCAGTCGCTGACGAACACCCTGTATCTGAGCTTCGTCCAGCTGATCCTCTTCTTCCCGGTCCCGATCGCCCTGGCCCTGCTGCTCAACACGGTGCTCAGTGAGCGGGTGCGCAACAGCATCCAGGCGATCGTATACCTGCCCCACTTCTTCTCCTGGGTCCTCACCCTCACGATCTTCCAGCAGATGCTCGGCGGGGCGGGCGCGCTCAACCACTTCCTGCGCACGCACGACATCGGCACCTGGGACATCATGACCAACCCGGACACCTTCGCGCTGCTGGTGACCTCGCAGGCGGTGTGGAAGGAAGCGGGCTGGGGGATCATCGTCTTCCTCGCGGCACTGGCCGCCATCAACACCGACCTGTACGAGGCCGCAGCGGCGGACGGGGCGGGCCGCTGGCGGCGGATGTGGCACATCACGCTGCCGGGCCTGCGGGGTGTGATCGTGCTGATGCTGGTGCTGCGGCTCGGCAACGCGCTGTCGGTGGGCTTCGAGCAGTTCCTGATCCAGCGGGACGCGGTCGGCCACGAGGCGGCGGACGTGCTGGACACCTTCTCCTTCTACTACGGCATCGCCACGGGCGACTACAGCTATGGCGCGGCGGCCGGGCTCTTCAAGAGCGTGATCTCGCTGCTGCTGATCTGGGGTGCCAACAAGCTGGCGCACGCCTTCGGCGAGGACGGGTTGTACCGCAAATGACGAACACATCCACACTCAGCCGCAAGAGCGGAAAGGGCGGTACCGCAGCGCAGCCGGCCGCGGGCGGCACGGCGGCGCCCGCCGTCCTGGGTACGCGGCGGACGGAGCGGCCGTCCTGGGAGGAGCCCCCGACCCCGGCGGGACAGGCAGCCAAGGGCGTGACCCTCGGCGTCGTGGTGGCGGTCGTCCTGGTCCCGCTGTGGATCATCCTCGTGACCAGCCTGTCCACCCCGGCCGCCATCAACCGGGCCGGCGGCCTGGTCATCTGGCCGGACGGACTGACCACGCAGGCCTACCGGGAGATGCTCGGCGACCAGACCGTGCGCACCGCCCTGCTGGTCAGCCTCGGCATCACCGCCGTCGGTACGGCCATCTCCATGGTGGTGTCGGTGCTGTGCGCCTACGGCCTGTCGCGGCCCCGCTCCTACGGGCACCGCTGGCTGCTGGTGCTGCTGATCGTCACGATGTTCGTCAACGGCGGCCTGATCCCCACCTTCCTGGTCGTCACCGGCCTCGGCGGATACGGACAGTGGTGGGCCCTGATCCTGCCGGGCGCGGTGTCGGTCTTCAACATCCTGGTGCTGCGCTCCTTCTACTCGGAGACCTCCTCCGAGCTGATCGACGCGGCGCGGATGGACGGCGCCGGGGACTGGCGGATCCTGTGGTCCATCGTGCTGCCGACCTCCCGCGCGGTGACCGCGGTGATCGCCCTCTTCTACGGCGTCGGCTACTGGAACTCCTTCTTCAACGTGATGCTCTACATGCCCACCGAGAGCGAGAAGTGGCCGCTGCAGTACGTGCTGCTCACCTACGTCAACCGAGGCGTCACCCTCCCGGGATCGGTGAACTCCGGCTTCGGCACCACCCACGCCCAGACCGCCCCGCTGTCACTGCAGATGGCGGTGGTGGTGCTCACCCTGGTGCCGCTGCTGATCGTCTACCCCTTCGTCCAGAAGCACTTCCGCACCGGCGTGCTCACCGGCGCGATCAAGGGCTGACCCGACCGCCCCGACGGCCACGACCAGGAGCGGCCCCGCCCGCCCCTCCCCGCCGCGTGAACGGGGCCGCTTCCCACACCCGACCCCGAGGAAGCAGGAAGAGCCAGGACACCTCAGTGGTCGTGCTGTGCCCGGACCAGCCGAGTGCGTCGACCGGGCCGGTCACCGCGGTCAGCCGGAGCGCGTGCTGTTCCCGCCGTCGAGCAGCTCGTGCGCCGCACCACCGCGACGGCGGACGGCAAGGTGCCCGACGACGAGCTGCTCCTGCTTCCGCCCGTGCTCACGGTCCGCGAGAGCAGCGGCCCCGGCTCGGCTGTCGCGTCCACCCCCGGGCGATCATCCGCCCGCACACAGTGAGAGAGGCTCAGATGACGACGATCCGCCACCTGACCGACCAGCTCGGCGGTCTGGCCTTCGGCGGGGACTACAACCCCGAGCAGTGGGACGAGCCGGTCTGGAAGGAGGACGACGAGCTGATGCGCCGGGCCAGGGTCAACCTGGCCACCGTCGGCGTTTTCTCCTGGTCCCTGCTGGAGCCCGAGCCGGGCCGCTACGACTTCGCCTGGCTGGACGCCCACCTGGAGCGCCTGCACGCGGGCGGCATCGCCGTGGACCTGGCCACCCCCACCGCCTCCCCGCCGCCCTGGTTCACCCTCGTCCACCCCGACGCCCTGCCCGTCACTCCGGAGGGCACCCGCCTCACCCACGGCAGCCGCGACACCTACTGCCTCGCCGCCCCCGCCTACCGCGCCGCGGCCCGCCGCGTCGCCGGCGCGCTCGCCGAACGCTACGGCCACCACCCGGCGCTGGCGCTGTGGCACGTCCACAACGAGTACGCCACCCTGTGCTGGTGCGAGCACACCGCAGCCGCTTTCCGGAACTGGCTGCGCGCCCGACACGGCTCGCTGGACGCTCTCAACGAGGCCTGGGGCACAACCTTCTGGAGTCAGCGATACACCTCGTGGGAGCAGGTGCTGCCGCCGCGCGCCACCCAGTGGCACAAGAATCCCGGTCAGGCGCTGGACTTCCGCCGGTTCTGGTCCGACGAGGCCCTCGCCGCGTACCGTGAGCAGCGCGACGCGATCCGCGCGCACAGCGACCGGCCGGTCACGACCAACCTCATGCTGCCCCACTACCAGAACCTGGATCTGTGGGCCTTCGGCCGCGAGGTCGACATGGTCGCCATCGACCACTACCCCGACGCGCCCGGGCTGGACGCCGCCGCCGACACCGCCTTCGCCGCCGATCGCGCCCGCTCCTTCGGCGGCGGCCGCCCCTGGCTGCTCATGGAGCAGGGAACCAGCACCGTCTACGCCGGCGACCGCGTCCTGGGCAAGGAACCCGGTGAGATCCTCCGCCACACCCTCGGCCACATCGCCCGCGGCTCCGAAGGCGCCCTCTTCTTCCAGTGGCGCCAGTCCCGCGCGGGAGCCGAGCAGTGGCACTCGGCGATGGTCCCCCACGCCGGTCCGGACAGCCGCATCTTCCGCGAGGTCACCGCGGCCGGTGAGGCCGTCGCCCGCCTCGGCGAGCCGGCCGGCTCGACGGTCACCGCCCGCATCGCCGTGCTGCACGACTCCGACGCCTGGTGGGCTCTGGAGTCCGACGGCCTGCCCTCCGCCGAACTCGCCTACCACCCCGCCCTGCGCCGCGCCCACCGGGCCCTGTGGGACGCGGGCGTCACGGTCGACTTCGCCCACCCGTCAACAGACCTGACCTCTTATCAACTCGTCATCGCGCCCGCCCTGTTCCTGCTCTCCGACGCCACCGCCGACAACCTCCGCCGCTACGTCCGAGACGGCGGGACGCTGCTTGTCCAGCACGCGAGCGGCATGGTCGACGAGCGCCTGCACGCCCACCTGGGCGGATACCCCGCCGCACCGCTGCGCCAGGCTCTGGGCATCCGCGTCGAGGAGCACCGCCCGCTGGGCCAGGACGAGCGGATCGAGCTCTCCGACGGCTCGCACGCCACCGCATGGAGCGAAGCACTGCACACCGAGGGCGCACAGACCCTGGCCGCCTACACCCACGGCATGCTCTCGGGAAGCCCGGCCCTGACCCGGCACCGCTTCGGCAGTGGCCAGGGCTGGTACCTCTCCACCCGCCTCGACGACACCGACTACGCCGCCCTCATCGCCCGACTGCTCGACGAGACCGGCGTCGGCCCGGAACTGCCCGGCATGCCGCAGAGCGTGGAAGCCGTCACCCGCCGCGCCCCGGACGGCCGCCGCTGGCAGATCGTGCTCAACCACGGCAGCCAGACCGTGTCCCTCCCGGAGCCGGCCCACGATCTGATCACCGGCGCCACGGCCCACCGGGTACCGGCCGGCGGCTGCGCGGTCCTCCGGCTGGCCTGAGCCGAGGAGAACCATCGTGGCCGAGGAAGAACTCAGGATCCGCCGGCACCGCACGGCGCTGCGGCTCGACATCCGATGCGCTCCACCATGCCCCTCCCGCATCGGCCCGCTGCACAGCGTCGTGGCCTCTCGGGCCGTTCCCGCGGGGCCGCTGGTCCTCAGTGTCGCGCTCGTCGCGCGTCAGTCCTGCAGGACGCCCGCACCGGGCCCGACACGCTCTCGTTCGGCTTCGAGGGCCCGGACAGTGCTTTCACCGCCCTCGGCACCCTCGACGGCCACCACCTCTCCGCCGAGGTGGCCGACGGCTTCACCGGCCGTGTCAACGGCATATACGCCGCGGAAGGCACCGCCCACTTCGACTGGTTCGACCACGAGCCCGTCGCCCGCTGAACCACCGCCCCGACGCAAAGGAACGACCCACCGAAAGGGACGACACATGAAGGACATACGGCAACCCGCCATCCGCCGCAGCCGCGGCCCGGGACGCCTGGCCGCCCTGCTGCTCGCGCTGGCCGTAATGCTGGGGCTGACCGGCGGCACCGCCCTCGCCGCACCAGACGGCACAACGACACCGGCGCGGTCGGCGGTCACGGTGCCGGCCTCCGCCATGGACGCCGTCGCGGCGATGCAGCCCAGCTGGAACCTGGGCAACACTCTGGACGCCTTTCCCGAGGAGACGTCCTGGGGCAACCCGCTGACCACCAGGGAACTGCTCGCCCACGTCCGCGCACAGGGCTTCCGCAGCGTCCGCATCCCGGTGACCTGGGCCGACCACCACTCCCCCACCGCCCCGTACACCATCGACCCCGCGTACATGAGCCGCGTCAAGCAGGTGGTCGACTGGGCGCTCGCCGAGGGCCTGTACGTCGTGATCAATGTCCACCACGACGCCTGGAAGTGGGTCGCGGACATGCCCACCGACCACGACAACGTGCTCGCCCGCTTCAACGCCATCTGGACCCAGATCTCCGCGACGTTCCGGGACGCACCGCGCACCCTGCTCTTCGAGAGCATCAACGAGCCGGAGTTCCGAGGCGCCACGGACGCGCAGAAGACCCAGCTCCTGCGTGAGCTGAACACCTCCTTCCACAAGGTCGTCCGCTCCTCGGGCGGCGGGAACGCCGACCGCCTGCTCGTCCTGCCCACGGATTACTGCAGGCCCGACCAGAACCTCATGGACGACCTGGCCACCACGATCCGCGCGCTGAACGACAGCAACCTGGTCGCCACCGTGCACTACTACAGCTGGTACCCGTTCAGCGTGAACATCGCGGGCGGCACCCACTACGACGCCACCGCGCAGAAGGACCTGGACGACGCCTTCGCCCGCATGCACGACACGTTCGTCGCCAAGGGCATCCCCGTCTACCTCGGCGAGTACGGCCTGCTCAGCTGGCCCGACCACCACCACCCCGACCGCGTCGAGCGCGGCGAGGCGCTGAAGTACTTCGAACACCTCGGCTACAAGGCACGCGTCGCCGGTGTCACCACAGCCCTGTGGGACCCCTTCTCCTACTTGAACCGCGCCACCATGCAGTGGCGGGACCCCGCCCTGTTCAACTGGATCAAGTCCAGCTGGACCACCCGCTCGGGCACCACTTCCTTCGACAAGATCTTCGTGCCCAAGTCGAGCCCTGTCACAGCCAAGTCACTCACCCTCAACCTCAACGGCACCAGCTTCCGCGGCCTGTGGCACGGCGGCACCAAGCTGGTCGCAGGACGCGACTACACCGTCTCCGGCAACCAACTCACCCTCACCGCCAAGGCCCTGACCCGCCTCGTCGGCGACCGCGCCTACGGCGTCAACGCCACGCTCCAGGCCCGGTTCTCCAGCGGACTGCCCTGGCAGATCGACGTGGTCACCCACGACACCCCGGTCCTGACGAACGCCACCGGGACGACCGGCTCGTTCACCATCCCCACCCAGTACCGGGGTGACGTACTGGCGACCATGCACGCCACGTACGCCGACGGCAGCAACGCCGGCCAGACCAGCTGGACCCCGTACCAGGAGTTCAACAAGGCGTTCTCGCCCGACTACCCGAACGGCGCGATCATCCTGACCCCCGAGTTCCTGAACGCGCTCCGCGACGGGGAACCGGCGACGCTGACCTTCCACTTCTACAGCGGCGCCACCGTCACCTACCACGTCACCAAGTCCGGCACCTCGGTGACGGGCACCGCATCCTGACCAGACGCCCCTCCCCGGCTGCCGGGAGACCGGCAGCCGGGACCACCCATCGAGGTTGACACCCATGTTCCCGCTGCCCCCGCGCGTCCTCTTCGGCGCCGCCTACTACCACGAATACCAGCCCTACGAGCGTCTCAAGACCGACCTGGATCTCATGGCGGAGGCGAAGTTCACCGTCATCCGCGTCGGCGAGTCGGTCTGGTCGACCTGGGAACCCGAGAACGGGCGCTTCGACCTGGACTGGCTGCAGCCCGTGCTGGACGGCGCGCACGAGCGCGGCATCTCGGTCGTCCTCGGCACGCCGACGTACGCGGTGCCGCCCTGGCTGGCCCGGCAGTACCCGGAGATCGCCGCCGAGCACGCCACAGGCCGGCGCACGGGCTGGGGCGCCCGCCAGGAGGCGGACTTCACCCACCCCGCCTTCCGCTTCCACGCCGAGCGGGTCGTCCGCGGCATTCTCGGCCGGTACGCCCAGCACCCGGCGGTCATCGGCTTCCAGGTGGACAACGAGCCCGGCGCCCGCCTGCCACACAACCATGGCGTCTTCCAGCGCTTCACGGACCACCTGCGGCACACGTACGGGGACGTGGAGACCCTGAACCGCGAATGGGGACTCGTCTACTGGTCACACCGCCTGTCCACCTGGGCCGACCTGTGGACACCGGACGGCAACGCGCAGCCCCAGTACGACCTGGCGTGGCGGGAGTTCCAGGCCCGGCAGACCACCGAGTTCATCGCCTGGCAGGCCGGCATCGTCCGCGAGTACGCCCGCCCCGACCAGTTCGTCACCACCTGCCTCTCCTACGGCCACCCGGCGCTGGAGGACGACGAGCTGACCGACGGCCTGGACGTCACGGCCGGCAACCCCTACTACGACATGCAGGACGCCCTCACCCTGCCCGACGCCACGCCCGACGGTCACGGGCGACCCCCGGGCGGCCAGTGGAAGGCCACGGGCGTCTGGGCCCTGTACCAGAGCGCGGACCGGATCTACTCCTCGCGCCAGGAGCCGTTCCTGGTCACCGAGACCAACGCCCAGGCGATCAGCTCGCCCTGGGAAAACCGCCCAGCCTACGACGGCCAGTGGCGGCAGGCCGCCTGGGCACTGGTGGCCCGCGGTGCCCGGATGATCGAGTACTGGCACTGGCACACCCTGCACTTCGGCGCCGAGACCTACTGGGGCGGCGTCCTCCCGCACAGCGGTCGCCCCGGTCGCGTCTACGCCGAAGTCTCCCGGCTGGGCGCCGAGTTCGAGGCAGCCGGAAGCCTGGCCGCCGGGCTCGAACCGGACGCCGACATCGCGATGGTCTACTCGGCGCCGAGCAAGTGGCTCATGCAGAAATACCCGCCGCTGGCCACCCCCGCCGGCGGCCCGGACGCGGCCGCCTACCACCGCATCTTCGACTCCTTCTACCGTGGCGCCTTCGAGGCCGGACGCCAGACGCGCATCCTCCACGCCCGCCAACTGCACGACCCACGCGGCGAGAGGCCCGGTGCCTCCCCCGAGCAGGCGGCGCAACGCCATCCCGTCCTCATCGTCCCCGGCCTCTGCCTCGCGCACGACGGAACGCTCGACTGGCTCGCCGCCTATGCCGAGGCCGGCGGCCACCTCGTCCTCGGCCCCCGCACCGCCTACGCCGACCACGAGGGCCGCGCCCGCCACGAGCCCGCTCCGGCCCGCCTCAGTACAGCCGCCGGCGTCTGGTACGACGAGTTCAGCAACCTCACCACCGACCTGCCGCTGCGCGCGGCCCCCGGCAGCACGCTGGACCTTCCGGACGGTGCTGCGGCCACCCAATGGGCGGACAGCCTGACTGTCCTCGATGCCGAGGTACTTGCCTCCTACGACCACCCGCACTTCGGCCGCTGGCCCGCGATCACCACCCGCCGTCACGGGGCCGGCCGCATCACCTGCGTCGGTACCGTCCCCGACCGTGCCCTTGCCCGCGCGCTCGCGGCCTGGCTCGCTCCCACCCCGCGCAGCGGGTGGCAGGACCTCCCCGCCTCCGTCACCGCGGTCACCGGCACGACCACGGACGGCCGCCGCCTCCACATCGTCCACAACTGGAACTGGCAGCCCACCGACGCCCGGTCCCCGAGGGGGCTCACTGACGTCCTGGACGGAAGCTCACTCCCTGCCGGCTCACTTGTCCGCCTCGGTCCCTGGGACGTCCGGATCCTGGTGAGCGGCTGAGGGCCCTGCGCCTGTCTTCTCGCCCGGCGCCCAAGGGAGGCCGCGCGGCGGACGGCAATGTGCTGCATCCCCGCCGGGCAGTTCGACGGATGGGCCTACCTGCGGCCCTACACCAGCAACACCGAACGCACCGCAGCCCTGGCAGACTTCCTGCACACCTACAACCACCACCGCTGCCATACCGCACTCGGCGGCCAGCCACCCATCAGCCGCGTGAACAACGCTGCGGGTCAATACAGCTAGAGATCTTTAACGGTGCGGGTTACGCAGAGTCGTGACAGCTATCGCAGGCCGCGCTATGCCGGGAGGGTGAGGTATCCCGATGGCGGTGGATTGACGGCCGAGGAACGGGCACGGCGTGAGCAAGTCCGGCTCGCAGCCGCTGACCTGATCGAAGCCGGGGCCAGTGACAGGGAGGTGGCCGGGCGGTTCAGGGTGACCCGGATGTCGGCGAACCGCTGGCGGCGGGCGTTGGCTTCAGGCGGTCGGCAGGCCCTGGCCTCCAAGGGCCCCGGCGGCGCCCGCTGCAAGCTCAATGGGGGACAACTCCGCACTTTGGAGGCGGTATTGGATGCCGGCCCGGCCGCCTCCGGCTGGAGTGACCAGTGCTGGACACTGGCCCGGATCGCCGAGATCGTGCGCCACCGGTTCGGCGTCGAGTACACCCTGGCCGGGCTGGACCTGCTGCTGCACCGCATCGGCTGGAGCGTGCAGGTCCCCTCCCGCAAGGCCACCGAGCGGGACGAGGCGAAGATCGCCGCCTGGAAGGACGAGCAGTGGCCCGTCATAAAAAGAGGGCGGCGGACTTGGGCGCCTGGCTCTGCTCCGAGGATGAAGCCGGCCAGGGCCTGAGGCCGCCCAAGGGCCGCACCTGGGGCCGCCGAGGCCACACCCCGGTCGTGCAGGTCACCGCCGCGGGCACCAAACGTGTCTCCACGGCGGCGCTGATCTGCACCAAAGTCGGCCACCGGCCCCGGCTGATCTACCGCATCCACCTCGACCGCGGTCCCGCCAAAGGCCGCCGCAAGGGCTTCACCGAAACCGATTACGCCCGCCTCCTGGACGCGGCGCACCAGCAACTCGGCGGCCCCGTCATGCTGGTGTGGGACAACCTGAACACGCACATCAGCCACACCATGCACGAGCTGATCGCCGCTCGATTATGGCTGACCGTCTGCCAACAGCCGCCGTACGCCCCCGAGCTCAACCCCGTCGAGGGCGTGTGGTCGCACCTGAAGAGATCGCTGGCCAACCTCACGAAACACAGCCTCGACCAGCTCACCGCGCTGGTGAAAACGCGGCTGAAACGGATGCAGTACCGCCCCCGCCTCCTCCAGGGTCTCATCGCCAAGACCGGGCTCGACCTCCAACTGTGACTGAGCGCCCTACCTGGCCCGTTTGGCCAACTACAACGCTCAGCAGCGCAGGGGGACGATCTAAGGTATTGACAGGGCTGTGCGCTCTGCTTTCTCCAGCCAGTCGGTGTACCAGCGGGCGAACCTCACCGACGTACCGTCGTCGTCGAGGAGCGGGGCGAGGTCGACGTCGTCTACCCGGCAGTCGGACCAGATCGTGCCGCGGTGGCTGCCGCTGATGATCAGCCACTCTCTTTGGGCGCAGCCCAGGTGGGAGATCACGATCGCGCCGGCGGTGCGCTCCGGGGCGAACATGACGGCCTCCCACCGCTCGTCCCACGCCTCGATGGCGTCGTCGAAGTCCTCGATGTCGTCGAAGTCCTCTTCCTCGGGACGTTGGGCAAGAACATCGTTGAGCAACTCCGGGTCCGGACCCTGGTCAGGAAACGGCTCGGCAAGCCTCGACAGGTCGGCCAGGTCCGCGCCGTCGCCCTCCCAACGCCAACGGCCCTGCACGCGCCGAACCGGGAACAGGCCGTACGCGGGGCCAGCGCCGCCCGCGCCAACGTGGAGCAGGAAGGCCCGGTACTCCTCCGGCAGCCGCACGCCTATCTGAGCCTCGAGTTCGGCAAGCTCGCCCTGGGTGAGCGGGTCCTCCATGACCCACTTATGCCCCAATGCCCCGAAAACCTTGCTGCCCGCAGGCCCTGCACCAGCCGCCTCAACCCGCTGACGTACGTCCACCCACCACTGATCATTCATGCGCAGACCGTACGTGCCGCCACCGACATCCGGGCGCGGGGCCCACTGCTACCGCGGGAACAGCCCGGCACCCCAAGTACCTCGGCACGTCCCGCAGAAGGGCCAACCGAAGCACGCAATGGCCAGGTAGCACGATCAGTCACACCAACCGCCTCAACCTCGGCCGTTAAAGATCTCTAGTTCCCCAAGATGCGCCACCGGTTGTCGGCAGTGCCATTGTCCGAGTCCTGGACTGCGAACGCGCCGACAGCGGTGGAGTGGTTCGCGATGGCGAGCAACTTGCCGCTGTTCACGTTGCGGATCTTGTAGGTCCCGTCTCCCTGGTCGAGCAGTGTCCATTTGTGGTCGGCGGTGCCGGTGTCCGACCACTGCAGGACGGTCGCGTTGTCTGCCGTGGACATGTCCTGGACCCCGAGCACCTTGCCGCTGTGGGCATTGCGGAAACGGACCGCGTCCCCGTCGGTGATCATTTGCCAGTCGTGGTCGTCGGTGCCCGAGTCGTTCCACTGCAGAGCGCGGGCACCGTCGGCCGTGGACATGTCCAGGATGCCCAGCACGAGACCGCTGCCCACGTTGGCGAGACGGACGGTGCCGCTGGTGTTCCAGTAGACGGTGTAGTTGTGGCCATGCGCGTCGTGGAACGGGCCCAGGTTGACGGTGGAGCCGTTGGCGGTGGCGGTGAAGGCGAGCGAACTGCTGCTGGTCCGTCTGATCGAGGACGTGTTCAGCGTCGGGAGGGAGTTGAGCGAGGAGTTGCCGTAGTTGCCGGACAGGACCACCGGGCCGTAGGTGATCGCGGCGACGTTCGCGTTGTCGTTGGCCGCTCGCATGACGATCCGCATGGGCAGGCGGACGGTGACCGTGTCGCCGGAGGTCCAGGAGCGGGTCAAGGTGGCGTAGCTGCCGGGCGTGGTGGTGATGTTCTGCGCCGTGCCGTTGACGCTGATGGTGGCCCCGGTGGTCCAGCTCGGGATGCGGATGCGCATCGCCCAGGTTCCGCTGACGTTGCCGGTGACTTGCAGGGTCGTGGTGTCGCTGTTCGGATACGACGTGGTCTGGGTGACCGTGATTCCGCGCTGTGACCAGTTGAGCACCGAGGGCACGAACAGGTTCACGATCAGCGTGTTGTCACTGCGGAAGTAGATGGAGTCCATCAGCCTGGTGTGCATCTCCAGGCCCGTGCCCTGGCAGCACCAGAAGGTGCCGTAGTCGGTGCTCCAGGTTCCGCCGCCCCAGGCCGGGCCCACACCGCGTCGGCCTCCCGGGTTGAGCGGGGTGAAGTAGGTGACGTGGCCGTGGTCGTCGGCCGGGTTCTGCTGGCCGATCATCTGGTTCAGCCACGCCCGCTCGTAGTAGTCGAACAGAGCGGCCCGGTTCGGGTCCAGCGCGAACAGTTCCCGGGTGAGGGTGAGCATGTTGAAGGTGTTGCAGCTTTCGCAGGTGTCCTGGTTCAGGTAGCCGGCGATGGCGTTCGGGGCGCGGAAGTGCTCCGCCTGGCTGTTGCCGCCGATGGCATAGGTGTGCGTGTTGACGCAGATGTTCCAGGCGTTGGTGGCGATGTCCCGGTAGCGGGCGGTGCCGGTGGCCTTGTACTCCCGGGCGGCCCCGATCCACTTGGGTACCTGGGTGTTGGCGTGCAGTCCGTTGAGCTGGTCCTGGTTGGACGCCAGCGGGTCGAACACCGCGGCGTGGTCGAACCGCCGGGCGACGGTGAGCCACCGCGCGTCGCCTGTCTGCTGGTAGAGATCGGTCAGCACGGTGTTCATGCCGCCGAACTCGGTTCCCAGCATGGTCTGCATCTGCTGGCTGCTCAGCCGGCCGGTGCGCCAGTCGACCCAACCCGCCAGGGCGAGCAGCACCTCGCGGGCTTGTGTGCTGCCGATGTGGCGCCATACGTCCAGCAGGCCGACGAGTGTCTTGTGGATGGTGTAGTACGGCACGTTGCCGTTGGTCAGGTTCCGTTGTTCGAGAGCGGTGAAGTCGGACTCGGGGTAGCCGGAGAGGTACCCGGCGTTGAAACCGGCGGCGCTGTTGTTGGCCTGGCATTTGGCCAACTCCGCAACCATGTGGGTTGCCTTGTCCCGGCAGGTGGTGTCCCCGGTCACGGCGTACAGCTGCGCCCATGCCGTGAGGAAGTGCCCTTGGACGTGGGTGCGGAAGGGGAAGCCCGGCGCGTCCCAACCGCCGTTGGCAGCCGCGCCGTTGGTGGACAGCCGGTGGTTGGCGCGGAAGTTGTACAGCAGCCGGTCGACATCGACGAACCGCAGGTAGTTCCGCGTACGGTCCTGGTTGTCCAGCCACCGGCTTGCGGTGAGCCGGACCTGGTCGAGTTCGAAGGGGTGCGCGGAGACCCCGATGTCGGTCCTTGCGGGGGGGATGGCCGCGTGGGCGGGAGAACTGCCGATGAGGGATCCCGTGGCAGAGGCGGCGACGGTGGCCCCGGCTACTTGCAGGAGGCGCCGTCTGCTGACGGAGGAAGACATCTTGCACCCTTTCGGTGACGGGAGAGCGACTGCTTGGTCGTTGGTGCGTGGGGTCACATGTCCGCGGTCGGGTGGGACCTGTCGGGCGTGGGACGGCTCCGCGCGTTGATTGCTGCGCACGGGCGAAGCGTGCGAGACATACGAGACCACCCACGTCCGTAATTTCGAACGGAGTTCGTGATTCCGATCACGATTGGGTCAGAAGATAAAAGTGGGCCATGTTCCCGTCAATGGTTTCGTCATACGTGCTTTACAAACCCGCGTGCGGAGAATCGCCCGTATGGACGTCCGCCCACCTCCATCCGCCGCACGGCCTGGTCGACAGGGCCGCGCCGGTACCGCCCCTTTCTGGGGCGGCCCGGGCACAGTGGCAGGGGTCGGCATTCTCCACCGTCGGGTCGAACCGCACCGTTTCAGGAGTCGGATGCCCCGCAGTGGGATCTGTGGTGCTCCAGGGTGGTCGGTGCCGTCACCAGCCTGTCGGCAGACCGGCGATGAACGAGGTGAGCCGGTCGGCGATGAGTCGGTCGTCGTGGGCCGAGTAGTGCCAGTCGCAGCCGAGGAAGTCCAGGCCCGAGTCGTCGAGGAACCAGTAGCGGACCCCGCTGTCGCCGGCGTCGTTGCGTGCCTTGACCACCTGCTGGACATGGCCGGCGTACTGGCCTGCGCCGACTGCCACGATGGTCGTCCCGGCCCCGTAGCGCGTGCGCAGCTTCTGGAGGAAGTCGCCGTAGGCGCTGCGGTAGCCGGCCGCGAGGCTGTCGGGCGTCCACGGCTCACCGGGGTTGATGGCGGTCGAGAAGTCGTTGGTGCCGAGGTTGACCACCACGACCTGGGGGCGCCAGGTGCCCGGGTTCTGCCAGACGTCGCCGGACACGTTCTGCAGGGCACGGTCGTAGAAGGTCCGGTACGTGACGTCTGGCTGGCCTCCGTTGTAGTTGCGCACCATGCCAAGGCCCGAGTAGCCGTTGATCTGATAGTCGGCGTTCAGTTGCCGGGCGGTGAGGGCGCCGTAGCTCACATCGGAGTTGGTGTTCCGCTTGACCTGGTCCCAGGTGCAGGTGCGGGAGGTCGAGAGGTTGCCGTAGCCCACCGTGAGGGAGTCACCGATGAACTCGATCTGACGGCTGCGGGCGGCCGGTTTGCTCAGTACGGCACCGCCGGGCGCGGCGACGAAGCCTCCGAACGTGCTGGTGTCCCCCGGGGTGTCGTTGCGCTTGACGAGCCGGACGGTGTGCGTGCGGTCCTGCAGGCCGTTGATCCAGTGCGTGGTGTTGCCGGGCGTCACGAGCGTGGCGACGGTGGCTCCGTCGACCTGCACGTCGTAGTCGGCGGCCGAGTCGTTGAGCACGATGCCCACGCCGGTGCCGCTGACGCGGCCCTCGAAGTACACGCCGGGCCAGCTGTACTGCACCGTGTCTCCGGCGTCCCTGACCCGCCCCGCGGTGTGCACCTGCGCCAGCACTCCCGTAGCGCGGACCAGTTGCCACTGCTGGTTGGCCCCGCCCCAGTCGGTGAACTGCACGACCTTGGCGCCGTCCGCGGTGGAGGCGTTCTGGACCTCGCCGGCCTTGCCGCTGCTGCGGCTGATCAGCCGGACATAACCGTCCGAGGAATCGGCCAGCCGGAACTGCTGGTTGGCGCTGTTGGCATCCCCCCACTGCACGATGTCCGCGTGATCGGCGGCGGAGTTGTTCAGGACGTCCAGCACCTTGCCCGAGTGCTGCGCCTTCAACCGGTAGTAACCGCCACCCGAGTCGACGAACTGGAACCGCTGATTGGCCCCGTCATGACGGGCCCACTGCGACAGGGCCGCCCCGTCGGCGGTGCTCGCACCCGCCACGTCGAGCGCCTTGCCGCTGCCACGGTTGACCAGCACGTACGACGCGTTCGTATCCACGGTGGCCGCCTGCGCCGTCCCAGCGGCGCCAAGTCCGGTCAGGAGCGCCGCCAGCAGCGCGGTCACCGCGGCGAGCACCCCCGTACGCCTCCCGCATTTCCACCACGGAACCCTGAATGTCATATACATGCCCTTCATTCGCAGGAGGTGGGCGTACGAGCGCAGGTCGTCGACGGCACGCCCCGGCCGGAGCATGAGCACGGTGAGGAGCGTGCTCGGCTCGGAGAAGGCGTCTGGTCACTATGGGCGCTCCGGACGCGATACTCCCGGCGCACACCATATTGTCGAAGCGCTTCGAATGTAACCGTGCGGCGGCCATTGGCATCTCAGGCCGGTCTGCACGAAGGTAGAGCGAACGATCGGCAGGAGCTTTGTCGAAGCGCTTGATGAGCGATGTCTGCTGCTTGATGAGGATGTCTGCCGCATGATCAGGATCTGCCGCTTCGAGATCGGAACCGCCGTCTCCATGGGCATGTGTGCCGAACAGCAGCAACCCGTCATCCGGTTCCGGTGGGCGCCCCCACCCGGCCGGGCAAAGGAGCAGCAGTTCCAGCGCCGGGTCAAGGGTGAGAGCTGTCCTCCACCTTCTCGAAGAAGAACTCGTGCTTGAGGAAGGAGACGTCGTACTCGTGACCGGACTGAGGCGGCAGCAGTTGGGAGGCCTGGAACAGGCGCCACCCGTCCTGCAGCGCGGCAAGCCCTGTGGGATAGGGCGGCTCGTCGCTGTCACCGGTCGTTGGACGGGTCCGGCCGGTCCCGTCGTATCGGGACCAGCCCACGACGTCGGAGTCCAGCGCCGACGTCGAGAGGTAGAGGACCAGAACCTGCTGTCTCATGCGTGACTCCTCAGGGTCGGCCGGTTACTGACGCGCGTGACCCAGTACTCGACGTCGAACGAGTCGTCACCGGTCAGGGCCCGCCACAGGAGGACCCGGTTGCAGATCTCCAGTCGGGCCGTGGCCTGCTCGTACCAGGGGAAGTACGTATTGAGTTCCGCGGGCACCGCAGGGTCGTGCAGGTCGGAGACGTCCCACAGACGCACCTGCGGCACGGTCGGGTTGAGGCGGATTTTGTACATGTAGCGACGGCTCGCTGTGTCGTTGCGGCGGCCACCGTGCCAGATGCCGTGGTGCACGAGAACGACCGTGCCTGCCGGGCAGGTCAGACGGGTCTGTCCCCTGAGGTTCTGGACGCGGCCGACGTCCGTCTCGTTGATCCTGCGCAGATGGCTTCCGGGCACACTCAGGGTGCCGCCCATCTCGGCGGTCACCTCGTGCGGGTAGTACATGAGCTGGAGGTCGAACGCATCCGGCCGCACGTCGATGATCGCGTCTCCATGGAGCGGCTGCGCGTGTCCCTCGTGCGGCTCGCGCACATGAACCGCATGGTGGTCGACGGTCGGCTCGGGGCCGACCAGGCTCTCGACAGCGCCTGCGACGACCGGCAGGGCGAGCAACTCGTGGATGAAGGTGTCCTTCGCGAACGCCCCGCCCAGCGGAGTGCCGTAGGAAACTTCCGGTAGGCCCTCGGTCAAGGCCGCGATGGCCCGTTCATTGATCTCCTGCGGCACCACCCCGTCCAGGCGCAGAAATCCCTGTGCGACGAAGCGCGCCATCTGAACCGATGTCAGGAGTTGCTTGCTGGTTGACATGCGACGAACGTATGGGCCCTGTCCGGGATCAGTCGTGGGCTGAAATCGTCCAGTGCTGGTAATTTTCCATCCTCGTGAAACACGTAACACTGCGGCTCGACGAGGCGCCCACCGTGGTCGGTGCCGGCATCGGGGTGCACGGCGTCTCCACCGCCCATGACGTCTTCCGGCTGCCCGACCTGTGGCAGCTGCACCTCTACAACTACGAGGGTGCTCTGTCCCTCGGGCAGTCGGTCCATCCCATACGCCCCGGCCACGTCAGCCTGGTGCCGCCGAACACGGAGGTGCACTTTCACTATCGGGGCAGGTCGGAGCATTTCTACGTCCATCTGCGGCTGCACGACGGCGGAACCGCGCGGGTGGTGCCGGTGATGCAGGACGCCGGGGCCGAGAGCACACGCCTGGCGGATCTGCTGCGACACGCCGTGACGGCCATGCCGACTTCTCCCCCGCGAGCCACGGCCGAGGTCTGGACCGCTCTGTGGCGCATCGCCGAGTTGCCGAGGGGCGATGGAGCCGGGCGCCGCCACCCCTTCGTGGCAGCCGCACAGGCCTACGTCGAGGAACACCTGGCCGGCCCGCTGTCCGTACCGGACGTCGCTCGCGCCGTCGGCGTCTCCCACACACACCTGACGCGCGTGTTCCGTGCCGAAACCGGCCTCACGGTCGTGTCGTACATCCGGCACCGACGCCTTCAACGCGCCCGCCACCTGCTGTTGTCCTCCACCCTGTCCATCACCGCCATCGCCGCGGCCGTGGGCATCGCCGACCTCCAGGCCTTCAACAAGGCCTGCCGCCGTGAACTCGGCGCGAGCCCGAGTGACGTACGTGCGGCTGCCCCTGCGGGGCTGGACGGCCCAGACCGTAAGGGTGCCGGCAGACAGCTGCCTCTTGCCCGGCAGGGCGCACGTCGGGATCGAGCCCCGCCACAGCACACGCTCAGGAGGACAGGCCGGGCGGCACAGGCTCGGTGACAGCCACCTCGCCGCCGCCGTCGTGGAACTCAGCCAGGCGAGGCCGTGGCGCGCCGGCACGACCGTCGTAGGCCGGCGGCCTGGGCGGAACGGGCCCGCCGAGGTCGGGCGATAAGTGGCCGGCGAGACGAGCCTCTCCGGACGATGGCGTCACCACAGAGAGAGGGGAGCCAGCCCTCATGCCTCACACGACCGCCTTCGCCAGGAACCAGTGGTACAGCTAGCGCACCTTTCTGACCTGCGCTTGTGTGGGGGCGATGAGGCTGTGACCTGCTAGGACGGGTTGCGGAGGCGATCGGAGGCAGTCAGAGGAAACCGCTCTGATTCG
>NZ_JBQQCE010000520.1:0-6789 GCF_052245645.1 Streptomyces sp. KR55
CCGCGAACCCGGCCGCCCGCCACACCTACTCGCGCATCTCGACGATCACGGTGGAGGCGTCGGCCGCATACGGATAGCCGTGCAGCTGCATCACGCCGTGCTCGGTCTCGGCGATCTCGAAACGGAAGGCGCCGAAGGGGAAGTCGGCGGCGAGCCAGATGTAGCGGCAGCGGTGGGCTGCCGCCTGGGGCCGGAAGATGTGGGCGTAGGCCTCGCGGGTGCTGCTGTGCACGCCGTCGGCGGCGATCACCAAGTCGTATGTGTCCGCCAGGCCGGCCGGGTGCGGGGCCTCGGTGCGGAAGCGGATCTCTACGCCGAGGGCGCGGCAGCGGTCGTGCAGAATCTCGAGGAGGCGTTTGCGGCCGAGGGCGGCGAAGCCGTGTCCTCCGGAGGTGTGCTGGATGCCTCCCTGCACGATGTCGATGTTGTCCCACCGTACGAAGTGCTGCTGCAGGGCCTCGTAGACCACCGGGTCGGCGTGTTCGATGCCGCCCAGGGTTTCGTCGGAGAGGACGACTCCGAAGCCGAAGGTGTCGTCGGGGGCGTTGCGTTCCCAGAGGGTGATTTCGCGGGCCGGGTCGAGGCGTTTCAGCAGGGCGGCTGCGTAGAGGCCGCCGGGGCCGCCGCCGATGATTGCGACTCGTAGGGGGTGGCTGGTCTCTTCGTGCGGCTGCGGGTCGTACGTGGCTGGTCGCGCAGTTCCCCGCGCCCCTGGGGTGGGCACACTCACCGTCCCCTCCACTTTGGAGGGCGCTTTTCCTTGAACGCCGCATGGAACTCTGCGTAGTCCTCGCCGTTCATCAGCAGGGCCTGCGTCGAGGCGTCCAGTTCGACCGCCGCCGCCAGCGGCATGTCCAGCTCCGCCGTCAGCAGCGCCTTCGTCTGGGCGTATGCCAGTGCCGGGCCCTCGGCCAGGCGGCGGGCCAGGGCCTGGGCGGCCTCGTCGGCGCTGCCCTCGTCGGTGAGTTCGCTGATCAGGCCGATCCGCTCGGCCTCCGGTGCCCGCACCGGCTCGCCGAGCATGAGGAGGCGGGTGGCGTGGCCCAGTCCGACGACCCGCGGCAGCAGGTGCGCGGCGCCCATGTCGCCGCCGGACAGGCCGACCCGGGTGAAGAGGAAGGCGAAGCGGGCGGTGGGGTCGGCGACCCGGAAGTCCGCGGCCAGGGCGAGGACGGCACCCGCGCCGGCCGCCACGCCGTGCACCGCGGCGATCACCGGGAACGGGCACTCCCTCAGGGCCCGCACCACCTGGCCGGTCATCCGGTTGAAGTCCAGGAGCTGGGCGGTGTCCATCGAGAGGGTCGCGCCGATGATCTCGTCGACGTCCCCGCCGGAGCAGAAGCCGCGTCCCTCGCCGGCCAGCACCAGGGCGCGCACGGACCGCTCCCGGGCCAGCTCGGCGAGCAGGTCGCGCAGGTCGGCGTAGGCGCCGAAGGTGAGGGCGTTGAGTTTCTCGGGGCGGGCGAGGGTCACGGTGGCGATGCCGTCGGTGCGGTCGACGCGCAGATGGCGCCAGCGTGAGGTGGGGGCGGCGGAGCCGGTGAAGGGACTCATGGGTGCGGCCTCCTCGGGCGGGCACTGCCTCACTGACCTCTTACCCACGACGCTATCACCCAACTGTGACTACCGTCACGAAGGCGCGATAAGACCTGGTCACAGGACTGATCCCAAGGGTGCGCTCCCGTCACATAGGTAACCGGAAGTCAATAACGTGGTAACGGCGGGCACAGTGGTGCGAGACCGCCCGTTCACCCGGGTAAGCCGGTCATACGGGGCCGAAGGTCCCGGGCGACGCCCGTCGTGGGACCGTTTCGAGGGCGTCGTACCATTCCTGAAGTTGAAAGCAGGACAGCCTGAATGTCGGCCCCAGGAGCCTGCTCCATGAACGGACTCGCCTTGCACGAACGCCTCCCTGCCCACCCGCCACCCGACCACCTCCCCTCACGGAGGCACTTCGTGCCGCCCCTCCCGTCTGCCTCCTGGCGTGTCGCACTGCCGCACTCCGCCGCGGCCGTGCCCGTGGCGCGCGCGCTGGTCCGCTCCGCGCTGGCCGAGCTGGAGCACGGCGCCGACAGTGACACCGCGGAGCTGCTCACGGCGGAGCTGGTCGCCAATGCCGTGGAGCACACCGCCGGGGACGCCCCGATAGAGCTGGTGCTGGAGCTGCTGCCGACCGCCTGCCAGGTGGAGGTGCACGACCCGGACCCGGCGCCGCCGGGCGACCTCACCCAGCCCGACGACGGCCCGCCCGACCCGTGGCAGGAGCACGGGCGCGGTCTGCTGCTGATCCGCACCCTCAGCGCCTCCTGCGGTCACCGCCCCACCGAGTCCGGCAAGGCGGTGTGGTTCAGACTCCCTGCAGTACCTCGTCAGTGGCGCCCTCGTCCGGCGTGACCTCGGTCAGCCGCGAGTTGCGGCGCCCGTAGCCGACGTACACCAGGAGCCCCACCGCGAGGAACACCGCGAACTGGATCCAGGTCGTCGAGCCGGTCTCGTACATCAGGTACAGGCAGAAGGCGACGCCGAGCAGCGGCACCACGGGGTACAGCGGCACCCGGAAGGTGCGCGGCAGGTCCGGCTCGCGGCGGCGCAGGGCGATCACCGCGACATTGACCACGGCCATGACGGCGAGCGTGCCGATGGTGCACAGGTTGACCACGGAGTCCAGCGACGCGAAGGCCGCCGGGACGGCGAAGACCACCGCGATGATCAGGGTGCCGGCGACCGGCGTGGCGGTCCTCGGCGACACCTTCTCGAAGACGCGCGGGACGAGCCCGTCCCGGGACATCGACATCAGGATGCGGCTCTGTCCGTACATCACCGCCAGCACCACCGAGGCGATGGCCACGACCGCGCCGAAGGCGATCACTGTGCCGCCGACGCCGGAGCCGGTGACCTGGTCGACGACGTACGACAGCGCGGCGGGCCGGCCGCCGACCTCGTCGGCACCGATGGCGCCGATCGCGGCCAGGGCGACCGCGCAGTACAGCAGGGTGACCAGGCCGATGCAGACGAGGATCGCGACCGGGATGTCCCGGCGCGGGTTCTTCGCCTCCTCACCGGCGGTGGTGATCGCATCGAAGCCGATGTACGAGAAGAAGGCGGCCGTGGTGCCCGCGCCGATGCCGGCCAGTCCGGCCGGGGCGAACGGCACGAGGTTGCCGTCCTGGAAGGCGCTGAAGCCGATCGCGCAGAACGCGACGAGGATGGCGAGCTTGAGCGCCGCCATGGCGGCGGTGGCCCGGGCACTCTCGCGCACGCCGCGCACCAGCAGGACGGCGGCCATGGCGATGACCAGGACCGCGGGCAGGTTGACGACCCCGCCGTCGCCGGGGCTCGCGGAGAGCGCGGCGGGCAGCTGCAGGCCGATGAGGCTGTCGAGCAGTTCGTTGACGTACTGGCTCCAGCCGACCGCGACGGCGGACACCGACACGCCGTACTCCAGGAGCAGGCACCAGCCGACCAGGAAGGCTGTGGTCTCGCCGAGGCCCGCGTAGGCGAAGGAGTACGAGGAGCCGGAGACGGGGATCGCGCCGCCCAGCTCGGCGAAGGCGAACGCGGTGAACACGCAGGTGATCGCGGCGAGCACGAAGGAGACGACGACGGCGGGGCCGGCCTGGGCGACCGAGTCGGACAGTCCGACGAAGATGCCGGTGCCGACGATGGCGCCGACGCCGAAGCAGATGAGCTGGAACAGGCCCATGGTGCGCTTCAGGCCGTGACCTTCGCGGTCGGCGCCGGAATCGGCCACCAGCAGGGCGGGGGACTTGATGCGGGGCATACGGGTGGTGCTCGTTTCTTGGTGGTGCGGGTGCGACCGGGTCAGGTCGCGCGGCGGCCGCGGAAGGGGTGGCTCCGGGCCGCCGGACAGCATAAGGCGCCGGGTCAGGCCAGCGTGGCCACCAGCACGGCCTTGATGGTGTGCAGCCGGTTCTCCGCCTCGTCGAAGACGACCGAGTGGGCGGACTCGAAGACCTCGTCCGAGACCTCCAGGTACTCGAGGCCATGCCGCTCGTGGATCTCACGGCCGACCTTGGTGCCCAGGTCGTGGAAGGCGGGCAGGCAGTGCAGGAACTTCACGTCCGGGTTGCCGGTGGCACGCAGGACGTCCATGGTCACGGCGTACGGGCTGAGGGCGGCGATCCGCTCGTCCCAGACCTCCTTGGGCTCCCCCATGGAGACCCAGACGTCCGTGGCGACGAAGTCGGCGCCCAGGACGCCCTCGTCCAGGGACTCGGTGAGCGTGATGCGGGCGCCGCTGGTCTCGGCGAGCGCGCGGGCCCGGTCGACGATGTCCTGGGCGGGCCAGTAGGACTTCGGGGCGACGATACGGACGCCCATGCCGAGCAGGGCGCCGGTGACCAGGTAGGAGTTGCCCATGTTGAAGCGGGCGTCGCCGAGGTAGGCGAAGGCGATCTCCTTGACCGGTTTCGCGCTGTGCTCGGTCATGGTGAGCACGTCGGCGAGCATCTGGGTGGGGTGCCAGTCGTCGGTGAGTCCGTTGTAGACGGGCACGCCCGCGTACGCCGCCAGCTCCTCGACGTCGGCCTGGCTGTCGCCCCGGTACTCGATGGCGTCGAACATCCGGCCGAGGACGCGGGCGGTGTCCTTCACGGACTCCTTGTGCCCGATCTGCGAACCGGAGGGGTCCAGGTAGGTCGTCGAGGCGCCCTGGTCGGCGGCCGCGACCTCGAAGGCACAGCGGGTGCGCGTCGAGGTCTTCTCGAAGATCAGCGCGATGTTCTTTCCCCGCAGGTACTGGGTCTCGGCCCCGGCCTTCTTGGCGGCCTTCAGCTCGGCGGCCAGCTCGATCAGGCCGCGGAACTCGCCCTCGGTGAAGTCCAGCTCCTTGAGGAAGTGGCGGCCGGCGAGTGAGGTCGGGGCTGTCGCCATCGGGCGCTCCAGAGGTACAGGTACACGGACTCCTGGAAGTCTATACGACTGTCGACATTTCTATGCACCTGGTGGATTCCTATACGGCATCCCGTTCGACCGGACAGCTCATGCACCGTGGCCCGCCCCTGCCCCTGCCCAGCTCGCTGCCCGGGATCTCGATCACCTCGATGCCCTGCTTGCGCAGGTGCGTGTTGGTGGTGGAGTTCCGCTCATAGGCGACGACGACGCCCGGCTCGACGGCGAGCACGTTGCAGCCGTCGTCCCACTGCTCGCGCTCGGCCGCGTGCACGTCCTGGGTCGCGGTCAGGACCCGGATCTCACTCAGGCCCAGCGCGGCGGCGATCGCCCGGTGCATGTGCTCCGGAGGGTGGTCGGTGACCTTGAGCTCCTTCTCGCCGACGCCCGGTTCGATGGTGTACGAGCGGAGCATGCCGAGCCCCGCGTACTGGGTGAAGACATCACCGTCGACCATCGTCATCACGGTGTCGAGGTGCATCAGGGCGCGCCGCTTGGGCATGTCGAGGGCCACGATGGTCTGCGCGGAGCCCGCGGCGAACAGCTTGTGCGCGAGCATCTCGACGGCCTGTGGCGTCGTCCGCTCGCTCATGCCGATGAGGACGGCGCCGTTCCCGATCACCAGGACGTCCCCGCCCTCGATGGTGGACGGGTAGTCGGCCTGTCCCTCGGACCAGACGTGGAAGCCCGTGTCGCGGAAGAGCGGGTGATGCCGGTAGATCGCCTCGAAGTGCACGGTCTCGCGCTGGCGGGCCGGCCAGCGCATGGCGTTGACGGAGACGCCGTCGTAGATCCAGGCGGAGGTGTCACGGGTGAAGAGGTGATTGGGCAGGGGTGCGAGGAGGAAGTCGTCGAGTTCCATGACATGGAAGCGCACGGAGGTCGGTTCGGGGTGCGCCTCCAGGAACTCCCGCTTGGTCATGCCGCCGACGAGGGCCTCGGCCAGCTCGCGCGAGGGCAGGCCCTCGAAGGCCGCACGGAGGTGGTCGGTGGCGAGCACCCCGTACTCCTTCTCGTCGAAGACCCGGTCCAGGACGAGCTTCCTGGCCGCCGGGATCTCCAGGGCCTCGGTGAGCAGATCGCCGAACAGGTGGACGGTGACGCCACGGTCGCGCAGCACGTCGGCGAACCCGTCGTGCTCGGCCCGCGCCCGGCGGACCCACAGGACGTCGTCGAAGAGCAGGGCGTCCTTGTTGCTGGGCGTGAGCCTTTTGAGCTCGAGATCGGGCCGGTGCAGGATGACGCGGCGCAGCCGCCCGGCCTCGGAGTCGACATGGAATCCCATGCCTCCATCCTGACCATCGCCGACCGGGTTCACCCCCTGCTCGACCGTTTCCGTTTTCGTCCCCTTGACGACGATCAGCCAGCCGTACCTTCCGAGGTGCCGGTCGACGACGAGGGCGGCCGGGACGGCTGCACGGCTCGTCGGCCGGCGTCGCCGGTCTCGTCCGCCCCCGCGGGCACCCACAGCGTCGCCGCCGACAGCAGGGCGACCGCCGCCGAACCGAGGAGCACCGGCACGTTGCCCAGCCACGCGGCCAGCGCACCGCCCGCCAGTGCCCCGACCGGGACCGTGGCGAGAAGAGCAGCCTGGACGAACCCGGCCACGCGGCCCTGCATGCCCTCCGGGGTGACCAGTTGCTGCGTGGTGGTCATGGAGATCATCCATACGGTGCCGGAGAGGCCGTAGCAGATCTGGTAGGCGAGCAGCACCGGGAAGGCGAGGCCCAGGGACGCGGCCGGGATCAGGAACACCGCCCCGCCCGCCGCCAGCGCGCACATCTGCGTGGCCCGCCACAGTCCCGTCGTCCTGGCGAAGCGGCCGGCGACGAGCACGCCCGCCATCGTGGCCGCGCTGTTGACGGCGTACGACGTGCC
>NZ_JBQQCE010000521.1:0-6771 GCF_052245645.1 Streptomyces sp. KR55
CCTTATGCCAACGCCATTGACCAAGACAACGCCCGTGGCGTTCGATCGGCGGCGACAGGGCGAACGCGTGGTTCACCCTCTTGCACGGTGAAAGGAGCTGCTATGCGCATCCTCTTGGTCGGTGCGGGCGGAGTGGGCACGGCCATCACCCGCATCGCGGCCCGCCGGGACTTCTTCGAGCGGATGGTCGTCGCCGACCACGACCTCGCGCGCGCCGGGGCAGCCGTGGCCACAGCGGCCGCCGACGGCGACCAGCGTTTCGCCGCCGCCCGCGTCGATGCCTCCGACGAGGAGGCGGTGGCCCGGCTCCTGGCGGCCGAGCGGTGCGACGTCCTGCTGAATGCGACCGACCCCCGGTTCGTGATGCCGCTGTTCCGCGCCGCGCACACGGCCCACGCGCACTACCTGGACATGGCGATGTCCCTGTCCCGGCCGCATCCGGACCTGCCGTACGAGCAGACCGGGACGAAGCTCGGCGACGAGCAGTTCGCCCTGGACGACCAGTGGCGTCGGAGTGGGCGGCTGGCCCTCGTGGGCATGGGCGTCGAGCCGGGCCTGTCGGACGTCTTCGCCCGGTACGCGGCCGACGAACTCTTCGACACGATCGAGGAGATCGGTGTCCGTGACGGCGCGAACCTGACGGTCGACGGACACGACTTCGCCCCGTCGTTCAGCATCTGGACGACGATCGAGGAGTGCCTGAACCCGCCCGTCGTCTATGAAGCGGACCGCGGCTGGTTCACCACCGCACCCTTCAGCGAGCCCGAGGTCTTCGACTTCCCCGAAGGCATCGGTCCGGTGGAGTGCGTGAACGTCGAGCACGAGGAGGTCCTGCTGATCCCGCGCTGGGTGAAGGCCGGCCGGGTCACGTTCAAGTACGGGCTGGGCGCGGAGTTCATCACGGCGCTCCGCGTCCTGCACCAGATCGGTCTCGACCGTACCGACCCCGTGACGGTCACCGCGAAGGACGGCACCCGGGCCGAGGTGTCCCCGCGCGACGTGGTGGCGGCCTGCCTTCCCGACCCGGCCGGGCTCGGCGACCGGATGCACGGCAGGACGTGTGCCGGCACCTGGGTCAGGGGCACCCGCGAGGGACGACCGCGCGAGATCTACCTGTACCACGTGGTGGACAACGCCTGGTCGATGCAGGAGTACGGCTGTCAGGCGGTCGTGTGGCAGACGGCCGTCAACCCCGTGGTCGCGCTGGAACTGATCGCGAACGGCAGGTGGTCGGGCGCGGGCGTGCTCGGCCCGGAGGCCTTCGCACCCCGGCCGTTCCTCGACCTCCTGACGGCGTACGGATCTCCGTGGGGCATCCGCGAGCAGCAGAGCGTGTGAGGACACCCGCGACGGCCAACCGGCTTGAATGGCAGGTGACGCACTCGCGTCCGCGCCCCGTGACAAGGAAAGATGAGGAGGCAAGCCAAGGACCGAGCAATGTGAGGAGCGGGCGTATGCAGCACGAGCGAGCGGGCAGGCCGGCCGATCCCGAGGACCTCGTCGATGTCGCCCGGCTGGTCACCGCGTACTACGCGCTGCACCCCGACCCGGGCGAGCCGGGCCAGCGCGTCGCCTTCGGCACGTCCGGACACCGCGGTTCGTCACTGGCGAGTGCGTTCAACGAGGACCACATCGCCGCGACCAGCCAGGCCATCTGCGAGTACCGCGTCGGCCAGGGCACCGACGGCCCCCTCTTCCTGGGCGCCGACACCCATGCCCTGTCGGAGCCCGCGAGGGTCACCGCCCTGGAGGTGTTCGCCGCCAACGACGTGACGGTGCTCATCGACAGCGCGGACGGCTACACGCCCACTCCCGCCGTGTCGCACGCCATTCTCACCCACAATCGTGGCCGCACCTCGGGCCTCGCGGACGGGGTGGTGGTCACCCCCTCGCACAACCCGCCCGCCGACGGCGGCTTCAAGTACAACCCGCCGAGCGGCGGCCCGGCAGCCTCGGACGCGACCTCCTGGATCCAGGACCGGGCCAACCAGATCATCGCGGGCGGCCTCAAGGACGTACGGCGCCTTCCGTACGCCCGGGCGCTCGCCGCACCCGGCACCGGCCGATACGACTTCCTGGGGACCTACGTCACCGACCTCCCGAGCGTGCTGGACCTGGACGCCGTCCGCGCGGCCGGCGTGCGCATCGGCGCCGACCCGCTCGGTGGGGCGTCCGTCGCCTACTGGGGGCGCATCGCCGAACAGCACCGGCTCGACCTGACCGTGGTCAACCCGCTCACCGACCCCACCTGGCGCTTCATGACGCTGGACTGGGACGGCAAGATCCGCATGGACTGCTCGTCGCCCTACGCCATGGCCTCGCTCATCGACCGGCGCGACCGCTTCCGGATCGCCACGGGCAACGACGCCGACGCCGACCGGCACGGCATCGTCACCCCGGACGCGGGCCTGATGAACCCCAACCACTATCTCGCCGCCGCCATCGCCTACCTCTACGCCCACCGTGACCAGTGGCCGGCCGCTGCGGGCATCGGCAAGACCCTGGTGTCGTCCGCAATGATCGACCGGGTCGCCGCCGATCTGGGCCGTCAACTGGTCGAGGTTCCCGTGGGGTTCAAGTGGTTCGTGGACGGGCTGGTCGACGGCTCGCTCGGGTTCGGCGGTGAGGAGTCGGCCGGTGCGTCCTTCCTGCGCCGGGACGGCTCCGTGTGGACCACCGACAAGGACGGCATCATCCTCGCGCTGCTCGCCTCCGAGATCACCGCGGTCACCGACAGGACCCCGTCCGAGCACTACGCGGGGATGACCGCGCGCTTCGGCGAACCCGCGTACGCGCGCATCGACGCCCCTGCCTCCCGCGAGGAGAAGGCACTGCTCGCCAAGCTGTCGCCCGCTCAGGTCAGCGCGGACACCCTGGCCGGCGAAGCGGTCACCGCGGTGCTCACCGACGCTCCCGGCAACGGTGCGCCCATCGGCGGCATCAAGGTGACCACCGCCAACGCATGGTTCGCGGCCCGTCCTTCGGGAACCGAGGACGTCTACAAGATCTACGCCGAGTCGTTCCTCGGACCCGACCACCTGCGTCAGGTGCAGGAGGAGGCCAAGTCCGTGGTCCTGGCGGCACTGGGCAGCTGACGCGGCGATCGGGATCCGCGTACCGCTCAGGTACGCGCACGGACAACGGCGGCGAAGTTGGCCGCCAGACGCCGGGCGGCCCGAGCCGAGTCCGCCTCCGCTGTCTCCGCGCGGGCGCGCAGCATCTCCAGGTCGAGCCCGGCGTCGGCCAGGGCCGCCTCGTCCCACCCCGCGAGGCGGTCCGCACCGACCTCGGGATGGAACTGCACACCCCAGGCGCGCTCACCGACCCGGAACGCCTGCACCGGGCACTGCTCGTTCTCGGCCAGATGAACAGCCCCGGGTGGCAGTGCAGTTACCTGGTCGCGGTGGTTCTGGATCGCCGGGAACCTCGGTGGCATCCCGGCCAGGAGCGGATCGTGCTCGGCTTCGGGGCGCAGCACGATCGTGCACGATCCCCGCTCGGGCCGACCGTACTCGCCCGTCACCTCGCCGCCCGTCGCCACGGCCAGAACCTGGGCGCCGAGGCAGATGCCGAGCAAGGGCACGCCGTCGCCGGCGCATTGACGTGCGAGAGCCCGCTCGGCGGGCAACCAGGGTGCGTGCAGGTCGGCGTCGGGCAGGAAACCGCCGCCGAGCAGCACCACAGCGTCGAAGCCGGCCGAAGTGGCCGGCACTGCCGGGCCGGACACCTCGTCGACGGTCAGCCCCTCCGCGTGCAGCCACGCCCGCAGTCGGCCGGGACCACTGCGCTCCGCGTTGCGCACCATCAGCACCCTGCGGGCGTCCCGGTCGGTGTTCGCCGCTTCACTCACGAGGCCCACACCACCAAGAGCCGGTGCCGGGACGCAACCCTGCCGGTGGTGGTCAGACGTCGCCGGCGACCCGGGAACCGGCCGAGGCCATGCCCAGCCAGGTGTGCGGGTTTCCCTCCCAGCACCAGCCGAGTTTGGGCGCCTTCTGACTGATCCAGATCGCCGGGACCCTGCGGTCGCCGCATCGTGAACCACCGAGGGAGAAGCACTTGTTCTTGACCAGTACCTGCGGGAAGTGGGTGACGAGAGCGATGCCCTCCTCGATGGTGAGCAGCGTGCGACCCCGCTCGGCGATGACCTTCATCGCGTCGTTGGGTACGGCGCCGCAGAACTCCTCGCCGCGTTCGATGTCGAACAGCAGATAGGCGTCCGGGTGGGGAAGTCCGGCCTCCTCGGTGGCGACGAACCGCTCCAGGGAGCCGGGTTCGAAGGAGCGGTCGACGAAGCCGGGCGTGCGCCCGCGGTGCAGGGTCGTGCGCGGCATCGTGTCCTCGACCGGCGCCACGTTCCGGGTGACGACGAGCACGAAGGGCACGCGGCCGCTCTCCGGTTCGTACGGGCCGGCGGGAGCCGTCGCGGCGCGGGCGCGCAGCGGGGCGACCAGCGCGCCGAACTGGTCCGGGTCGAGTCCGGACAGCGCCGGATACCCGAGGGCGATGAGGTTGCGGACCTGACGGTCGAACTCGGCTTCACCGTCGAAGGCGGTGTCGGTCAAGGCGGCCCCTTTCGGAGGCGAATGCGACGGAAAACTTACGACGGACGTAAATTTACGCGCGAGGTACACAGGATGTCAACGTAAAAATACGACGGGGGTAAGATTCCGCCATGAGTATCGAGTCGAGCACCACGACCGCCGCCTCCGCGGCGGCCATCGGCCTGCGCGAGGCCAAGAAGCGCGAGACGCGGCAGCTGATCTCCGACCGGGCGACCGAGCTCTTCATCACGCAGGGCTTCGAGCAGACCACCATCGCCGAGATCGCCGACGCCGCCCGCGTCGCCAAGAAGACCGTGACGAACTACTTTCCCCGCAAGGAAGACCTGGCCCTCGACCACCAGGACGAGTTCGTGGCCGGTCTGGCACGTACCGTGGCCGCCCGCGAACCCGGCGAATCCGCCCTCGCGGCACTGCGCAGCTCGTTCCTGTCCGCGGTGAGGGCACAGGACCCGGTCGCCGGCTTCGCGGGCCCGGAGTTCACCCGCATGATCGCAGAGAGCCCCACCCTCACCACCTGCCTGCGCGGCCTGCACGATCAGCGTGAGGACGCCCTGGCCGCCGCCCTCGCCGAAGCCACCGGCGCGGACCCCGGCGACATCACCCCACGCACGGCCGCGTCCCTGCTCGGCGGCGTCCACCGCGTCCTGTTCCGCCGTATCCAGGAACTCACCCTCGCCGGGCACACCAACTCCGAGATCGCCTCCGTCCTCTTGCAGGAGGCCACGGAGGCGTTCACCCTCCTCGAACCGGCTCTGTCCGACTACGCCCGATGAACGCGCGGGGCCGCCGCCGGCCGGCTCAGCCCTCCGTGTCGGAAAACCTCTCCGCGAGGTCGCGATGCCTGTCCGCGGCCGTTTTCGCCTGGGCAGGGCTGATGGCCGATCCGGGCATGCGGCCCAGACGCTCGACGTTCTCCGCGAAGCGCAGGTGCTCGAGCCGTGCATGCTCACGGGCAGGCCAGGCAGGTGACGCGATCCGGACGCGGAGAGGTCATCGCATACGGCACCCGCAGCCCGCACCCCGTGGTGACATGGCTCGGCAGATCACCGGCCAGCCCGAACGTGGACGCCATCAGGTTGCGGACAGCCGCATCGCCCTGCACCACCTTCGACTCCACGTGAACGTGCGGATCGAACCCGCCCATCTGTCCTCCCCTCCCGGCGACTGGAACGACCGGCAGGTCAGTTGCCGGTGTCGTCGGCGGTGCCCGGGCGGTCGGCGTCGAGTTCGTCGACCAGACTGCGCAGCAGGGGGCCGTACTCGGGGTGGGCGAGGGCGAAGGCCATCTGGGCGACGAGATAGTCGGCCGGGTTGCCGGTGTCGTACCAACGGCCCTGAATGACCTGCCCGTACACCGCGCGGGTGGAGGCGTAGGCGTTGATGGCGTCGGTGAGGTAGATCTCGCCGGTCCGGTGCTCGTACCAGCGGCGGGTCTGCTCGCGCAGCTCGTCGACGATGCCCGGGGTGATCACGTAGCCGCCGATGGCCGCGTACGGGGACGGCGCATCCTGCGGTTTCGGCTTCTCGACCAGGCCGGTGATGCGCAGTTGGCCGTCGCCGAGGTCCTCCTTGACGAGGGGCACGCCGTAGCGCTGGGAGTGGGCGGGGTCCATCGGCAGCAGGGCCAGTACCGGGCAGCCGGTCTGCTCGTAGGCGCGGATCAGCTGCTGGGCGCGGGGGACCTCGGCCACGAAGACGTCGTCGGGCCACAGCACCAGCACGGGCTCGTCGCCGAAGGAGCGGGCGGCGTTCAGCACCGGGGTGCCGTTGCCGTACGGACCGTACTGGTCGAGGTAGGTGATGTGCCCCTTGCGGGCCAGCTCCGCCACTTCCTCCACCGCGTCCGCGTACGCCGTCTTGCCGTCCTTGCGCAGCTGGGCGACGAGGGCGGGGTTGGGGCGGAAATGGTCCTGGATGAGGCTCTTGCCGCCGGAGACGACGATGGTGATGTCGGTGATACCGGAGTCCACCAGCTCGCGCACGGTGTGCTCGATGACCGGCTTGTCGCCGACCGGAAGCATCTCCTTCGGTGTCGCCTTGGTCAGGGGCAGGAGACGGGAGCCGAGCCCGGCGGCGGGGATCACGGCCCTGCGGATCGTCGGGGACATGGAATCTCCCTCGGTCGAACGGCACACCGCACCGGCCGGCACGGCACATGCCGACGCTACCAATGCCCGCTGCCGCTCTCGTTCGGGCACATGCCTGT
>NZ_JBQQCE010000522.1:0-6758 GCF_052245645.1 Streptomyces sp. KR55
CTCGACCTCACCGACGCGCACCCCGGCCACCCGGATGTCGTCGCCCTCCTCCAGGCCGGTGACGTCGCTGAACACCGCCCGGTACGTGTGCTGGGGCGTGAAGGAGAGGTTGCCGATGGTGGCGGCGAGCAGGGCTGTCGCCAGGATCGTCACCAGCGCGAAGAGGCTGAACTTGATCAGCGGTCCGGCGGTCCGGCGCGCCTTCGTCGTGCTGCTGCTCATGCGACGCTCACCGCCGTTCCGCGCGCCATCGGCCCGAACAGCAGCGTCGCGACCGGCGGCACCTCGTCGGCAGGCACGCCGAGCACGGGTGCCACGAGCGAGCCGACGGCGCGCTGCTCGGCCCGGGTACCGGACACCCCGGACGAACTCGCCGCGGCCGTACCGTCGTTGAGGTGGGGTTTGGGCCCGGGCACCGGAGGGTGGGGCATGTCGCGGCAGTTCGGCCCCGACCGCTCGCCGTAGTGGGGCTCCTCACCGGGTTCGTATGCCGGTTGCTGCCGCACCACTTCGAGCGTGATGCGCATCTTCCCGCCCCGGAACGCCTCCTCGGAGGCCTCCTCCTGCCGGACCAGGCCGTCCAGGAGGCACGGATACTCGGGCGAGTAGCGGGCGAACAGCTCCAGGGTGGGCCGGGAGACCCGGCCGAGGGTGATCAGCCGGTCGCCGTTCGCGGCGAGGAAGTCGTCCGCCGTGCGGGCGGTGGTCGTGGTCGAGGTGAGCGCTGCGGCCAACTGTTCCTTCTTCTCCACCAGAGTGCGGCTGGTCGTGACCGTGTTGCGGAGGATCTTCATCAGGTCGGGCGCCGCGTCGCCGTACACCTCGGCGACGTCCGCGAACCGCGCGATGTCCTCCTTCAGGGACGGCAGATGCGGGTTGAGCTTGCGCAGATAGGCCTCCACGCGCGTGAGGTTGTCGCCGATCCGGTCGCCGCGCCCCTCGAGGGCCGTGGCGAACGCGGAGAGCGTGGCGTTGAGCTCGCCCGGCTTCACGGTCCGCAGCAGCGGCAGCAGGTCGTTCATCAACTGCTGGAGCTCGATGCCGACGCGGGTGCGGTCCTGGGTGATGACGTCCCCGGCGCGGATCGCCCGGGCGGACGAGCCGGCGGGCACGACCAGGTCGACGTACTTCTCGCCGAACAGCGTCTTGGGCAGCAGCCGTGCGTGCACATCGGCGGGGATGTACGCGACGTGCTCCGGCTTGAGCGCGATGTCGAGCGTCGCCTTCGTCCCGTCCGCGCGCACCTCACGCACCTCGCCGACCAGCAGCCCGCGCAGCTTGACGTCGGCACGCCGGTCGAGCTGGTTGCCCAGGCTGTCCGCTTCCAGCGTGATCCGCACGACCGGCGTGAACGCCTGCCGGTAGACGGCGACGGACAGGGACAACAGCAGGGCCAGCACGGCGAGGAACACCATGCCGTACACCCGCAGTCTCACCACTCGCACCCGGCTCACCGCGCTCACCCCGCAATCCGTACGGTCGTGTTGGCGCCCCAGATCGCGAGGCTCAGGAAGAAGTCCAGGACGTTGATCGCCACGATCGAGGTCCGCACGGCCCGTCCGACCGCGACGCCGACGCCCGCCGGGCCGCCGCTCGCGTAGTAGCCGTAGAAGCAGTGCACAAGGATGATCACGACGGCGAAGACCAGCACCTTGCCGAAGGACCAGAGCACGTCGACCGGGGGCAGGTACTGCTGGAAGTAGTGGTCGTAGGTGCCCGCCGACTGCCCGTAGTAGCCCGTGGTGATGGTGCGGGCGGCGAGGTACGACGACAGCAGCCCGACCACGTACAGCGGGATCACGGCGACGAACCCGGCGATCATCCGCGTGGTCACCAGGAACGGCAGCGACGGCACGCCCATGACCTCCAGGGCGTCGGTCTCCTCGCTGATCCGCATCGCGCCGAGCTGCGCGGTGAACCCGGCGCCGACCGTCGCGGACAGCGCGAGCCCGGCCACCAGCGGGGCGATCTCACGGGTGTTGAAGTACGCCGACAGGAACGCCACGAAGTTGGAGGTGCCGAGCTGGTTGAGCGCGGCGTACCCCTGCAGGCCCACCTCGGTGCCGGTGAAGAACGACAGGAAGGCGATGACGCCGACCGTGCCGCCCACCACGGCGAGCGCGCCCCGGCCGAAGCTGACCTCGGCGAGCAGCCGCAGGATCTCCTTCTTGTAGCGGCGCAGGGTCCGGCCCGTCCACGCCAGCGAGCGGCCGTAGAAGGAGAGTTGAGCGCCCAGGTCCTCGAGGGACTTCAGGGGGCGGTCGAGAAGTCTCATCGGCTAGCCCCTCTGCGGAACGACCTGGAAATACACCGCGGTCATCACGAAGTTCGTCACGAACAGCAACATGAAGGTGATCACCACCGACTGGTTCACCGCGTCGCCCACACCCTTCGGGCCGCCCTTCGCGGTGAGTCCCTTGTACGAGGCGACGATCGCCGCGATCGCGCCGAAGACGAGTGCCTTGATCTCGGCCGCCCACAGGTCGGAGAGCTGGGCGAGGGTGGTGAAGGAGGCCAGATACGCGCCCGGTGTGCCGTCCTGCAGGACGACGTTGAAGAAGTAGCCGCCCGCCACCCCGACCACCGACACCAGGCCGTTGAGCAGCACCGCCACCAGCATCGAGGCCAGCACCCGCGGCACGACCAGCCGGTGGATGGGGTCGATGCCCAGCACCTGCATCGCGTCGATCTCCTCGCGGATCTTCCGCGCCCCCAGGTCCGCGCAGATCGCCGTCCCGCCGGCGCCCGCGATCAGCAGCGCCGTGACGATCGGCGAGGCCTCACGCAGCACCGCGAGGACGGAGGCCGCGCCCGAGAACGACTGCGCGCCCAACTGCCGGGTCAGGCTGCCGATCTGCAGGGCGATGACCGCGCCGAAGGGGATGGAGACCAGGGCGGTCGGCAGGATGGTGACGCTGGCGATGAACCAGGCCTGCTGGATGAACTCCCGTACCTGGAACGGCCGTCGGGGCAGGGTCCGGACGACGTCCAGGGCCATCGCGAAGAGGCTGCCGGAGTGGCGCAGCGCGCCGACGGGGTTCAGGCTCATGCGTGTGCCACCTCCTCCTCCCGCTGCGCGATGGCCTGCCAGCGGGGCGGCCGGGGGATGCCGGGGCTGGGCAGCAGCCGGGGAGTGAGGTGCTCGGGATCGGTGGTCTCGCCGATCTGGGCCAGTTCCTGCTCGACCTGGGCGGCGTCCTTCTCCTCCGCCATGCCGATGGGTCCCTGCATCCGGCCGTTCAGGAACTGCCGCACGACCGGTTCGTCGCTGGTCAGCAGCTGGTCGCGGGGCCCGAACATCACCAGCTCGCGGCGGAACAGCAGCCCGATGTTGTCCGGGACCTGGCGGGCCGAGGCGATGTCATGGGTGACGATCAGGAAGGTCGCGTCGATCTGGGCGTTGAGGTCGACGATCAGCTGGTTGAGATACGCGACGCGCACCGGGTCGAGCCCCGAGTCCGGCTCGTCGAACAGGATGATCTCCGGGTCCAGGACCAGCGCCCGCGCCAGTCCGGCGCGTTTGCGCATACCGCCGGAGATCTCCCCGGGCAGCTTCTCCTCGGCCCCGATCAGACCGACCATGTCCATCTTCTCGAGCACGATCCGCCGGATCTCGCTCTCCGGCTTGCGGGTGTGCTCGCGCAGCGGAAAGGCGATGTTGTCGTACAGGTTCATCGAGCCGAACAGCGCGCCGTCCTGGAACAGCACGCCGAACAGCTTCCGCACCTCGTACAGCTCGTGCTCACGGAGCTTGGTGATGTCCCGGCCGGCCACCCGGACCGAGCCGCTCTCCGGCTTGAGCAGTCCGACGAGCGTCTTGAGGAACACCGACTTGCCCGTGCCCGACGGCCCGAGCATGACCGAGACCTCCCCGGCGGGCAGCGTCAGCGAGACGTCCTGCCAGATGACCTGGTGACCGAAGGACTTGGTCAGCCCTTCCACACAGATCTCGACACCCATCCGGTCCACCCTTCGCCCGTGAAGTCACCCGTGGAGCAGCTCCGACATCTGCTCTACGGGGAGGGGCGGGGCGTCCGTCGCGGCGAAGGCGAATTTTTTTTGCGGACGGGTTGAGAGGGGGTTACGGCAGCGGGCCCACAGGTGCTTCGAGCGTGTCCGGAGCAGTGGGGTGGTCCGGCACCTCCGGAAGATCCGGCACGTCCGGGGCCGCCGAGATGCCTGGCAGCTCGGGTACGTCGGGCACCGCGGGCACCTCAGGCACCGCGGGCACCTCGGGAGTCGGCAGCTCCGGCCCCGAGGAGAGGGGGACCTCCGGCAGGGACGGCACGGACAGCGGCAGCAGCGGCCGGTCGCCCGGGGTCCGCGTCGCCTCCGGGGCGCCGGTCCTCGAGGCGGCCGGCAGCTCACGCGCGTCCGGGGATGTCCCCCCGCCCTCGCTGTCCGCCCGCTGCCACGCCTCCGGGACCGGGGAGACGGAGGGCCGCGGCGCCGTGCCCTGCCCGTCCCAGTCGTGGGCGTACGGCAGGACGAACCCCGCCACCGCCAGCGTCGCCGCCGTCCCGGCCACTGCCACGGCCTGCGCGTGCGAGGCCCCGCGCGGCCTGCCCCGGCCCCACAGGAACAGGGCGAGACCGAGCGTGCCGGCCAGCGAGTTGCGCAGTGTCCGGCGGGCCCGGGCCAGCAGCGACTCGACCGTCCGGTAGCTCAGGCCCATCCGGACGGCGACCTGGCCGACGTCCAGGTCCTCGGACTTCAGCCGGAGCGCCTCCGCCTGGCGCGCAGGCAGCTCACCGCTGCGCACGGCCAGCCACCTGGCCTCGGCCCGGTCGCACACCGCCTCCTCGACCGGCACCGGACCGGGGGCGATCAGCGTCGGGCTGGTGCGCACCTCGGCCTCGCGGTTGACCTGCCGGTACCGGTCCACGCACAGCCGGATCGTCACCGTCGTCAGCCAGGCGGCCAGCCGCTCGTCGTCCAGGTCGGGGCGCTCGGCCGCGCGCAGCATCGCCTCGTGCACGGCGTCCTCGGCGTCCTCCAGGGACATCGACCTGCGGCGGGCCACCTTGAGCAGGTGCTCGCGGTGGCTCCACATACGTTCCCACCGGTCGTGGGCCGCCTGTATCTCCGCGGGCATGTCCGTCGTCGCCATCAGGGCCCCTTCGCGCTCACCCGCCGGTCATGTGCGCCCGGCGGGGGGCGACATTACCGCCCGGTAGTCGCGGTTGTGGAGGGGGTGTCGACCATTGGGTTCTCATCGTTGCCGGGGAGCGGAGCCGTGCTGGGCAGCATGTCCTCGGCGGGCGGGGCGACTTCGGGGTCGGGGAGCGGTACCGAGGGAGCCGCCGACGGTTCGGCGGACGGGGTGCTGTGTGTCGGCCGTGGCTCGGACGGGGCCGGGGAAGGAGACGGCGCACCGGATCCATCGCCCGCCGGGCGGGCACTCGGCGTCGGCGACGGCTCGCGCCGCACCGGCCGGGAGGCCTCGGGCGCCGGGCTCGCGCCGCCCGCCGCCACCGCGTCCGGCACCACCCGGTGCCCCTCCAGGAAGTACGCGAACCAGGCGCGCACCGTCCGCAGATAGGCCCCGGAGTGGTTGTAGCCGAGGATCGCCGCGTCCAGGTCGCCCGGCACGGACAGGTCGCGTCCGCCGGCGCACAGGTAGCGCCCGGCGGCGAGCGCGGCGTCGAAGACGTTGTGCGGGTCGGCCCGGCCGTCGCCGTTGCCGTCCGCGCCCCAGACCGCCCAGGTCGACGGGATGAACTGCATCGGGCCGACCGCGCGGTCGTACACCGTGTCCCCGTCGTACGCCCCGCCGTCGCTGTCCCGGATGAGGGCGAAGCCGACGCCGTCCAGCCGGGGACCGCGGATCGGCGTCAGGGTCGTACCGTCCGCGTCCACCCGTCCGCCGCCCGCCTGCCCGGACTCCACCTGCCCGATGGCGGCCAGCAGCTGCCACCGCAGCCGGCAGCCGGGCGCGGAGTGCGCGAGCCGCGTCTCGGCCCGCCGGTAGGCGGCGAACACGCTCGCCGGCAGCGCGCCACCCGCCTGTGCTGTCTCGGCTGTCTCGGCCTTCCGCACCCGCAGTGGAGGGAGCTCCATACGGAACGGCGTGTCCCCGGACACGCTGGGCCCGCGCCCGGCGGCCGGTTCCGCGGGCGCCGCCGCCCGCGCCGATGTCGTCCCCGGCGCCTGCGACGCGGTCAGCGCCGCCATCGCCGCCGCCGCGAGCGCCGTACCCCTGATGCCTCTGACCCTGTGCCCTGCCACGTCGCGGTCCCCTCCCTGTGGTTTCTCCTCGTCTGCTCTACGGGGCAGTGAGGGCGGTCCGTCGCGGGGATCCCGTGCCGGTGAGGGCTGCCCGAAAATCCGTGCAGGGCGTTAGGTTGAGCGCGTGCGACTGAGAGTGGAGTTCTGCCGCATGGCTCTGACCTGCGCGAACGCGTGCTGATCCGCGCTGACTTGCAGAAACTCCCCTCACTTGTTCTCGTCACTTCGCAGCGTTTTCCAGGTGCATGTGCTCTGGATGTGCCCTGTGGGGAGGGGGTGAGGGCGCCTTGTGGTCGATGCGGCAACGGTCCGGCTTGGCGCAGGTCATAGCGGCCGTCCAAGTGCGTCCAGCCGTTCCGGGCCGGGAGCTCAATGCCAGGTCAGGGCCTCATGGCCTCGGGGAGTACGCACAGTCGGTGAGACCCGTGTGAGAGCGCGTGACCACGAAGCCCCGCCGGGGCTTCTGCGTGTGGCGGGCTACGACGGCGTGCCGCGTCCGGCGCGGGCACCGTTGTACTCCGGCTCTCAAA
>NZ_JBQQCE010000523.1:0-6696 GCF_052245645.1 Streptomyces sp. KR55
CGATCCGGGTGGACGCCCCCCTGACGGGCCTGGGGCTGAACAGGACCGGCAACCTCGAGGCGCCGCCCACCGCGCCCAGGAACCTCGCCGGCTGGTACGAGGCTGGCACCACGCCCGGCGAGCGGGGCACCGCCATCGTCGCCGGCCATGTGGACAACGCCGACGGCCCCGCCGTCTTCTACCGGCTCGGCGCTCTGAAACGGGGCAGCACCATCGAGGTGGACCGGCGGGACGGCAGCGTCGCGCGGTTCAGCGTGGACGCGGTCGAGGTGTACGACGCGAAGGACTTCCCCGACAAGAAGGTGTACGGCGCGGCGCCCCGGCCCGAGCTGCGGGTGATCACCTGCGGTGGAACCTACTCCCGCAGCACCGGCTACCAGGGCAACGTCGTCGTCTTCGCGCACCTGACGGGGAGCAGCTGAGCCGCCTCACGTAGGCAGCGGATGCGCCGGCTCACCGTATGGGCTCCGGCGTCACGCCGCCCAGGACGTTCGCCTTGCCCCACGCGCCGAGCGGTTCCAGGGCCGTGTTGAGGGAGACGCCGCGGGGCGTCAGCGAGTACTCCACCCGGGGCGGCACCTCCTCGTACTCCTCCCGGTGCACGATGCCGTCCGCCTCCAGCTCCCGCAGCTGCGCGGCGAGCACCTTCTCCGTCACCCCGGGAAGCTCGCGGCGCAGCTCACCGAAGCGGTGCGACCGCACGGACAGCGCCCACAGGATGAGCACCTTCCACTTCCCGCCGATCACGTCCATCGCCGCGTCGACTCCGCACTCGTACGAGCCCGGCCGTCGTCCGATCGCCATAACCCGACACCCCGTCCTCCCGCTGCCTGCACGCTTTCCCCGGGGAAACCACCCACTCGGAAGTACGTACTTGAGCAGGCCGATCCCCTTCGATGAGTCTGAACGCCATGACCGACAACGCCTCTTCCCGCACCCCACTCACCCTCCTCGGCACCGGCACCATGGGCACCGCACTGGCCCGCGCCTGGCTCGTCGCCGGGCATCCCGTGACCGTCTGGAACCGCACCCCCGCCCGCGCCGAGGCGCTCGCCGCCGAGGGTGCGACCGTCGCCGGGAACGCGGCGGAGGCGGTGGCCGCCAACCGGCTGGTGATCGCCTGCCTCCTCGACGACGCGTCGGTCGGCGAGGCCCTGTCCGACGCCGACCTGTCCGGGCGCGACCTGGTCAACCTGACCACCGGAACGCCCGCCCAGGGCCGTGCCCGCGCCGCCTGGGCGAAGGCGCGTGGCGCCCGTTTCCTGGACGCCGGGATCATGGCCGTACCGCCGATGATCGGCAGCCCGGACAGCGGGGCGTTCGTCTTCTACAGCGGCTCCACGGCCCTCTTCGAGGAGCACCGGGACGTCCTCGCGGTCCCTGCCGACACCCGCTACGTCGGCACGGACCCAGGGTTCGCCGCGCTGCACGACGTGGCCCTGCTCAGCGCCATGTACGGGATGTTCGCCGGGGTGGCGCACGCCTTCGCGCTGATCCGCCGGGAGGACATCGCGCCCAGGGACTTCGCCCCGCTGCTGGTGTCGTGGCTCACCGCGATGGCGCCCGCCGCGCTGGAGACCGCCGACAAGCTGGAGAGCGGCGACTACACCAAGAACGTCGTCTCCAACCTCGCCATGCAGGTCGCGGGGAATGCGACGTTCCTGCGCACGGCCGAGGAGCAGGGCGTGAGCCAGGAGCTGCTGAAGCCGTACCTCGACCTGATGGAGCGCCGCCTCGCGGACGGCCACGGCGACGAGGACACCACGGGAGTGGTCGATCTCCTCGGTCGACTTTGATCAATCGACTTTGATGAGAGTGACCTTCATGGATGGCCGGTAGGTCGTTCCGTCATCGGTGCGCTCGTGCAGGACGGTCTGGACGCGGTGGTTGTCGCTGAACTGCACGGTGGAGCGGGTGGTGTCGCCCTGGTAGGCCCACGTGTCGCCGTGCGCAACCAGGCTGCTGACGGTCACGTTGCCCTGGCTGTCGAAGAAGTGTGACCGGTAGTCGCCGCTCGTCTCGTCGTAGCCGATGATCTCTGTGCCGCCGACGTCGAACTCCCCGATGCGCCCGTATGCCGAATGGACGATGAAGAACCCGCCGGGAGCCCACTCGTACACGTCAGAAGTGGTGATCTTTGACCCGGGGCTACCGTCATCGTTGATCATGTGGCCTTCGTTGATCCATCTCCCCACCCAGACGTCGAGCGCATCGTGCTGGGGTCCTCGTCCGGATGCCTGAGTGTCGGCGTGCTCTGTGCCTCGGTTGACTGCGACTACTCGTGGTGTCGTCTCGTCCGTCATGTTCTGCTCCGTAAGTTGTCGGGCGGCCCCGGAGGCTTCGCCACCAGCCTGCCCCACCCTCCCGGCCTCACAGCCCACCCCGCCCCCTCCCCCGCAACCCTCACATCCACCCCCCGCCCCCGCTGAGGGCAGAGTTCCCCGCGTGAAACAGACGTGATGCGGCCGGGTAACACCCGCCCCGCACGCTCATGAGCATGACCTCGAATACGCGTGTGGTGGTGATCGGCGCCGGCCTCGCGGGCGTACGGCTCGCCCGGCGGCTCGGTGAGCTCGGCACGCCCGCGCTGCTCGTCGGCGAGGAGGAGCACCGCCCGTACAACCGGGTCCTGCTCGCCGAGGTGCTGGCTGGGCGGTACAGCCCGGAGGTGATCTCCCTCCCGGCGCCCGCGGAGCTGACCCGTGCCCGGGTGACCGATATCGACCGTGACGGGCGGACCGTGCGCTGCGCGGACGGCTCGGAGATCGCATACGACACGCTGGTCCTGGCCACCGGCTCCAACGCGGTCCTGCCGCCCCTGCGCGGCCTGTTCACCCCGGACCATGTGCTGCCGGAGGGCGTCCACGCGTTCCGCACCATGGACGACTGCCTGGGCCTGTCCAAGGCGGTACGGCCGGGTGTGCGGGCGGTCGTCATCGGCGGCGGTCTGCTCGGGGTCTCCGCGGCCCGCGCGCTCGCCGTACGCGGGGCGCAGGTCGTTCTCGCCCAGCAGTCCGAGCGGCTCATGGAGCGCCAGCTCGACCCTGCCGCGTCCAAGCTCGTCAAGCGGCACCTGACCGACCTGGGCGTCGAGGTGCACACCGAGTGCCGGGTGCGGGACGTACGTGTCGTCGGCGGCGCCGTCCGCTCCGTGGAGATGGCCGACGGGTACGCCCTCGACTCCGACCTCGTGGTACTGGCCTGCGGCGTCCGACCCCGCGCGGGCCTCGCCAAGGCCGCCGGGCTCGCCGTGCACAAGGGCGTCCTCGTCGACGACGAACTGCGTACGTCCGATCCGCACATCCGGGCCATCGGCGACTGCGCCCAGCACGACGGCACCGTGTACGGGCTCGCCACTCCCGCCCTCGAACAGGCCGACGCGCTCGCCCTGTCGCTGGCCGGCGACGCGGCCGCCCGCTACACCGGCACCCGTTCCCTCACCCGCCTCACCCTCGCCGGTCAGGCCCCCTTCGACCTCGCCGCGTTCGGCGAGACGGAACCCCGCCCCGGCGACGACGTCGTGCAGCTCGCCGACGCCACCCGCGGCACCTACCGCAAGGTCGTCGTCCGCGACGACCGCCTGGTCGGCGGGGTCCTCGTCGGCGAACTCGGCACCGTCGGCGCGCTCGCCCGCGCCTGGGAGGGAGCAGAGCCGCTCCCCACGGACGGCGCACCACTGCTCCACCTGCTCACCAACGATGGAGGCTCCTGATGTCCACGACCCCCACGATCGTGCTCGTCGGCCATGGCATGGTCGGCCAGCGCTTCCTCGAAGCGCTCGCCGAGCGCGGCCTGACCGCCACGCACCGCGTGGTCGTGCTGTGCGAGGAGCCGCGTCCCGCCTATGACCGCGTCCAGCTGACCTCGTACTTCTCGGGCAAGACCCCGGACGACCTGTCCATGACGGACATGGAGTTCATCGAGAAGCACTCGATCGAGCTGTACGTCGGCGACGCCGCCGAGACCATCGACCGCGAGGCCCGTACGGTCACCGCCCGGTCGGGGAGCGTCTTCGAGTACGACACCCTGGTCCTGGCCACCGGCTCGTACCCGTTCGTCCCGCCGGTCCCCGGCAAGGACGCCGAGGGCTGCTTCGTCTACCGCACGATCGAGGACCTCCTCGCCATCGAGGAGTACGCCAAGTCCAAGGCGACGACCGGTGCGGTGGTCGGCGGCGGGCTGCTCGGCCTGGAGGCCGCGGGTGCGCTCAAGGGGCTCGGGCTGTCCACCCACATCGTGGAGTTCGCGCCGCGCCTGATGCCGGTGCAGGTGGACGACGGCGGTGGCGCGGCCCTGCTGCGCACCATCGAGGACATGGGCCTGACCGTCCACACCGGCACGGGCACCCAGGAGATCGTCGCCGACGCCTCGGGCGCCGTGTCCGGCATGAAGCTGTCCGACGGCTCCGAACTCGCCGTCGACATGGTGGTGTTCAGCGCCGGCGTCCGCCCCCGCGACCAGCTGGCCCGCGACTCGGGCCTCACGGTCGGCGAGCGCGGCGGCATCACCGTCGACGAACAGTGCCGCACGGTCACCGACCCGCATGTGTTCGCGATCGGCGAGTGCGCGCAGGCGGCGGACGGCCGGGTGTACGGCCTGGTCGCCCCCGGTTACGAGCAGGCCGAGACCGTGGCCGCCACGATCGCCGCGGACGAGGCCTCCTTCACCGGCGCCGACCTGTCCACCAAGCTGAAGCTGCTCGGCGTCGACGTGGCGTCCTTCGGCGACGCGCACGGCACGGCCGACGACTGCCTGGACGTCGTCTACTCCGACTCCCGCGCGGGCCTGTACAAGAAGCTGGTCATCGGCCGCGACGGCACGCTGCTCGGCGGCATCCTGGTCGGCGACGCGGAGGCCTACGGCACGCTGAAGGCCTTCACCGGTTCGGTCCCGCCGGTCTCGCCCGAGTCGCTGGTGCTGCCGGCCGGTGCCGGGGCCCCGGCGCAGCTCGGCCCGTCCGCGCTGCCGGACGAGGCGATCATCTGCTCCTGCAACAACGTCACCAAGGGCACGATCCGCGGCGCGGTCACCGACCACCAGTGCACGACCGTGCCCGAGGTGAAGAAGTGCACCAAGGCCGGTACGACGTGCGGCAGTTGCGTCAAGGTCCTCGGCCAGCTCATCAACGCCGAGCTGGAGGCCAGCGGCGTCGAGGTCGACAAGGGCCTGTGCGGCTGCTTCTCGCAGACCCGCGAGGAGCTGTACGAGATCGTCCTGGCCCTGCGCATCACCTCGTACCAGGACCTCCTCGACCGTCACGGCCGTGAGGGCGCCCGGGGCGGCGACGGCTGCGAGACCTGCAAGCCTGCCGTCGCCTCGATCATCGCCTCCCTCGCACCGACGATCGGCGCGAACGGCTACGTCCTGGAGGGCGAGCAGGCGGCGCTCCAGGACACCAACGACCACTTTCTGGCCAACCTCCAGAAGAACGGCTCGTACTCCGTCGTCCCTCGTATCCCCGGCGGTGAGATCGCCCCGGAGAAACTGATCGTGATCGGCGAGATCGCCCGCGACTTCGGCCTCTACACCAAGATCACCGGCGGTCAGCGCATCGACATGTTCGGCGCCCGGGTCGAGCAACTCCCGCTGATCTGGGCGCGGTTGGTGGACGCCGGCTTCGAGTCCGGGCACGCGTACGGCAAGTCGCTGCGCACGGTGAAGTCCTGCGTGGGCCAGACCTGGTGCCGCTACGGCGTCCAGGACTCCGTCCGTATGGCGATCGACCTGGAGCTGCGCTACCGGGGGCTGCGCTCCCCGCACAAGCTGAAGTCGGCGGTGTCGGGCTGCGCCCGTGAGTGCGCCGAGGCCCAGTCGAAGGACTTCGGCGTGATCGCCACCTCCAACGGCTGGAACCTGTACGTCGGCGGCAACGGCGGCGCCACCCCGCGCCACGCGGACCTGCTGGCCCAGGACCTGTCCGACGCCGAGCTGATCCGCCTGATCGACCGGTTCCTGATGTTCTACATCCGCACCGCCGACCGCCTCGAGCGCACGTCGACCTGGCTGGAGCGGATCCCGGGCGGCCTGGACCACGTACGGGATGTGGTCGTCCACGACTCCCTCGGCATCTGCGACGAGCTGGAGAAGCTGATGGCGGCGCACGTCTCGCACTACCGCGACGAGTGGTCCGAGACCATCAACGACCCCGAGAAGCTGGCCCGGTTCGTCTCCTTCGTGAACGCGCCCGACACCCCCGACCCGGTCGTCGGCTTCGTCCCCGAACGCGACCAGATGAAGCCGGACCTGCCGCTGCTGTCGATCGGCATGCGGCCCACGGAATCCAAGGAAGCCGCCCTGGAAGGAAGCGCCCAGCGATGACCCTGGCACCCGAGACGACCGACCTCAAGGTCCAGCTTCAGCTGGCCGACGGCTGGTTCACGGTCTGCGACCTGAACCGGCTGCTCCCCGGCCGCGGAGTGGCGGCCCTGCTGCCGGACGGCCGCCAGGTGGCCCTGTTCCGCGACCGCAGGGGCGAGCTCTACGCCATCGACAACCGTGACCCGTTCAGCGGCGCGGCGGTCCTCTCCCGCGGCCTCACCGGCACGCACCAGGGCCGCCCGTTCGTCGCCTCCCCCCTGCTGAAGCAGCGCTTCGACCTGGTCTCCGGGCAGTGCCTGGACGACGAGTCGGTGCGGGTGCGGACGTACGAGGTGCGGGCGGCCTGACTCCGACGAGGGCGTGTCCGGCGGATCAGGC
>NZ_JBQQCE010000524.1:0-6687 GCF_052245645.1 Streptomyces sp. KR55
GGGTGGTGAGCGGGACGCCTCGCGAGCCGGGTGGCCCGTCCACGGGGTCGGTCCGGCGCAGCGCGCCGACGAACTCCGCCAGGTCCTTGGCGAGCAACTCCGGCTCCTGGAGCGCTTCGACGGCCGGATTGCGCCCCTCCAGCCACCGGTACACCGACCAGGGCCACGCAAACCCCGCACCAGGCTCGCCCTGCCCCACCGGCTCGGGCGTGTCGAGGGGCAGCAGCGGCCCCAGCCGGGGCAGCCACCGCATCTCGTGCTCCACTCCCTCGACGGCACGGGGATGCCGCGGCAGTCGCACCACCAGGTCGGCGCCGAGCCGGAACATCGCGTTCTCGGTGCCCGACGACTGCAGCCGGCGCACGGGCAGCCGAGCCCACTGCGGGAACTGTCCGGCGATCAGCCGACGGACCAGCGAGGCGTCGACGTCGACCTCGTCCGTATGCATCTTGTGGGCACACATGAGGGCCATCCCAGCGGCCCGGCCCGGCCTTTGTCGAACGATTTTGACGCCGGGTCAGTGAGAGCGGGTTCCTTCGTCCACCACCCGCGTGATCTCCCGTGCGATGCGCAGGATGCCGGGCGAGCGCACCGGGCACGGTTTCGGGGTGGACGTCGTGGGCGCCAGACAGAAGTGCAGGTAGTCGTCGTCGCGGTGGAGGGCGGTGCGGTCACTGCCCGGCTGGGTGCAGTAGTCGGGGTGGGCGCGCTCGTAGGCGGTGCACGGCAGGTACTGGGTCCAGGTGTAGCGGGCCGATGCGGGGCTCACCGCCCGCCCCGCGTCGGCGACCAGGTCGCCGGAGGCCGCGGCCCGTTCCTCGTAGAGGGCGTTCACGCGCCGGACCCGGTCGGGGGTGATCGGGTCCGGGCCCTGCAACACCCAGACGATCCGCGGGCGCCGGGTACCGCCGGCCGCGGTGATCTGCTCGGTGAGCCGGCGCGCGTCGGCGGCGTACCGCTCGAAGTACCGGGCGCGGGAGGCGTCGTAGGTGATCCCGTCCATGCACGGCGTGTAGCCCCAGGCGTTCCCCCAGAACTGCAGCACCACGAAGTCCGGCCGCACCGAGCGCACCAGGGCGGCGGCCTTGTCGGCGTCCGGCACGAGGGACCGCTCGCCCGTGCCCTCGAGGTAGTCGCACAGGGTGGTGCCCGAGTACGGGGCGCTGGTGGACCGCGCTCCCAGGTCCCGGCGCAGCTCCCGGCCGAGGACCTTCTGGTTCTCCATCGCCAGCGAGTCCCCGAGATACAGCACTGTGGGCGCCTTCGCGGGCACGGTGGGGGATGCGGCGGCCCGCTGGTGCGTGGTGGGCGAGGCACCGGGTACGGAGGGCGCGGGCGGTGCGGCGTCCGGCCCGGACGCCGGATCCCCGCAGGCGCCGAGGAGCGTCACGCCGACCAGCAGCAGCCCGACCACCCACCGCCTGTGCATACGGCCACCCCCACCCCGCCACCGACAGGGCTGCCCAGGCAAGCACAGCCCGGCGGCAGGGGGAAGACACGCGTCGGCCACGGGAGCCGCGGACGCCCACCCGTGCCGTACGTGTGTATGGGATCGTCCACCGGTGTTGGCGTGTTGGTCACCGCAGGGTCAGGACAGGTCGTTCACCAGCACCGCCGCCCCGTCGAAACGGCCCGCCTTCAGATCGGTCAGGGCCCGCGCCGCCTCCGACAGCGGGTAGGCGTGCGTGGTGGCGCGCACCCCGTGGCGGGCGGCGAGCGCCAGGAACTCCCGTGCGTCCTCGCGCGTGTTGGAGGTGACGCTGCGCAGCTCCTTCTCGTAGAACAGCTCGCTCTCGTAGCGCAGCGGTGGCACGTCGCTCAGATGGATACCGGCGATCGCCAGCACCCCGCCCCGGTCCAGCGCCCGCAGCGCCACGGGGACCAGGTCGCCGACCGGGGCGAACAGGATCGCGCTGTCCAGCGGCTCCGGAGGGAGGTCGTTCGGGTCCCGCGCCGAGGTCGCCCCCAGCTCCAGTGCGAGCCGTCGTGCCGCCGCGGCCCGGGTCAGGACGTGCACCCTGGCGCCCTCGGCCAGGGCCACCTGCGCACACAGGTGGGCGCTGCCCCCGAAACCGTACAGACCGAGCCGTCCGCCCGGCGGCAGCGCGGCCCGGCGCAGCGCCCGGTAGCCGATGATGCCGGCGCACAGCAGGGGCGCCGCCGCCACGTCGTCGAGGCCGCCGGGCAGCCGGTGAGCGAACGCGGCCGGAACGGTCGTGTACGGCGCGTAACCGCCGTCGGCGTCCCAGCCCGTGTACTGCGACGCCGGGCACAGGTTCTCGGCGCCGCGCGTGCAGTGGACGCAACTGCCGTCGGTGCGGCGCAGCCAGGCCACCCCCACCCGCTCGCCGACCGGGAAACCGCGCACCGACGCCCCGAACCCGGCCACCACGCCGACCACCTCGTGCCCGGGCGTGACCCCCGGCCGGTGCACCGGCAGATCCCCCTCGGCCACATGCAGGTCGGTACGGCACACCCCGCAGGCCCGCACCTGCACCAGCAGCTCATCGTCCCCGGGCACCGGCACCGGCTTCCCCAGCAGCCTCAGGGAGCCCTCCTCCACAGGCCCCGGCGCCACCACCGACCATGCCCGCATCGTCCCGTTCGCCATCCCGCGTCCCGCTTCGCCGGCCCCCACCCGCCTTCCGCCCTCCAGTCTGGAACGGAAGGGCATGTTCGGCGCGCGGGCCGCCCCTCGGATGACTAGCGTGAGGAAGCGGACAACCCCACCAATCCCGGAAGGGCCGCAGCCATGGCCGTGAAACCTGAGGGAATGCCCTGTTGGGCCGACGCGATGTTCACGGACGTCGAGGGAGCCAAGACCTTCTACGGCGAGGTTCTCGGCTGGACCTTCGGCGAGGCGTCGTCGGAGTACGGCAACTACACCCAGGCCTATGTCAACGGCAAGGCGGTCGCCGCCGTCGTACCGCCCATGCCCGGCCAGGAGGAACAGCCGCAGTGGTGCCTCTACTTCGCCTCGCCGGACGCCGCCGCCACCGCGGGCAAGATCCGCGACAACGGCGGTGAGCTGGTGATGGACCCGATGCAGGTCGGCGACTTCGGCACCATGTGCCTGGCCCGAGACCCGGGCGGCGTCGTCTTCGGCGTGTGGCAGGCGGGCAGCCACGAGGGGTTCGAGGCGCCCATGGAACAGCCGGGCGCGTTCTGCTGGGCCGAGGTCTTCACCCGCGATCCGGAGAAATCGGACGCGTTCTTCCCCGCCGTGTTCCCGTACACGGCGCAGCAGATGGACGACAACGGCATCGACTTCCGGATCTTCAACCTCAGCGGGAACCCGGTCCTGGGCCGGATGAAGATGACCGAGGACTTCCCGCCCGACGTGCCGCCGTACATCAACCTCTACTTCAGCGTCACCAACTGCGACGACGCCGTCGCCACGGCCACCAAGCTCGGCGGCATCCTGCGCTTCGGGCCGATGGACAGCCCGTTCGGGCGGTTCGCCGCGCTGAGCGACCCGCAGGGCGCGAGCTTCTCGGTGATCGACACCACGACGACCGAGGGCGAGATGCCGAAGCTCACCGACGTCTCCTGACCGACTCCGGCGACCGGGCGACCGGCCCGTACATGGCATGATCGGACCATGGGTGAACGAGTGGTGGCCGCGTGCGACGGGGCTTCGAAGGGAAACCCCGGACCGGCGGGCTGGGCCTGGGTCGTCGCCGACGAGAGCGAGACCCCGACCCGCTGGGAGGCGGGGCCGCTCGGCAGGGCCACCAACAACGTCGCCGAACTCACCGCTCTGGAGCGGCTGTTGGCGGCGACCGACCCCGGAGTGCCGCTCGAGATCCGGATGGACTCGCAGTACGCCATGAAGGCCGTCACCACCTGGCTGCCCGGATGGAAGCGCAACGGCTGGAAGACCTCCGCCGGCAAGCCGGTCGCCAACCAGGACCTGGTGGTGCGCATCGACGAGCTGCTCGACGGCCGCTCGGTCGAGTTCCGCTACGTGCCCGCCCACCAGGTCGACGGCGACCCGCTGAACGACTTCGCCGACCGCGCCGCCAGCCAGGCGGCGACCGTGCAGGAGCCCGCGGGCAGCGGCCTCGGCTCACCGGAGCCGCCGCCTGCGCCGGACGTTCCGCCGACCGCGCCGCGCCGCCGGTCCGCGACGGCCAAGCCGCGCTCCGGCTCCGCCCGCACGATCAAGGCCAGGTTCCCGGGCCGCTGCGTCTGCGGCCGCCCCTACGCAGCCGGCGACCCCATCGCCAAGAACGCCCAGGGCTGGGGCCACCCGGAGTGCCGGACGGTCGACGCGTAGGCGCTCCGCTGGAAGTGCGGTGCTTGAGCTGCGGGCCGGTGGGGGCTGGTCGCGCCCGCGCGGCGGAGCCGCATATCGGTACGGCCCCGCGCCCCTTTGGGGCGCTGCCGAACCGCACGACTTCGCCGAGCCCGCTCAGGCCCTGCCATTGACCTTCGTTTGCGGTGTCACAGATCGGGTGGCTGCCTGGTCCTAGTTGCGGGATCATCCGATTCAGTGCCGTGGTGAGAAAGGTCGATCATCATGAGGGGTACCGGTCGGGGGCCAGTCTCATGGGCACGCTCTGGCTTCAGCGGGGGCCACTCGGCGCGTGGTCGTGGCCATGAGAGGCCTCGCACCGTGACGCGCGACAAGGAGGACCCGGCATCGGTGGGCTTGCGCGCCCTTCCCCGTCCCGTGGCCGCGGTGGTGGGCGCCGGTGGAGTGTTCGGCGCGGCGCATGTCGGTGTCGGGTACGCCCTGGAGCAGCGCGGATTCCACCCGGACATGATCATCGGAACCTCGGTGGGTGCCCTCAACGGGGCCATCGCGGCCGCCCACCCCGACAGGGCCGCGCCGTGGCTGGACAACGTGTGGACCCAGTTGCGTCGCCGTGAGGTGTATCCGCTCGGCTACCTGTCCTCACGGGCCAGCGTCTTCACCGATCGCGGCCTGCGCCGACTGATCGCCCGGGCTGGGCTGCCGTCGCGGATCGAGCAGCTGGCGGTCCCGTTCACCGCGGTGGCCATGGACCTGGTCACCGGCGCTTCGGCGCTGCTCGATGAGGGAGACCTCGAGTCTGCGTTGCTGGCCAGTACAGCCATTCCCGGGATCCTGCCCCCGGTGGATCGTGAGGGCCGGACGCTCGTCGACGGCGGGGTGATCGCCTATGTCCCGGTACTGGCGGCCCAGCAGGCCGGGGCGGCCAGCGTGGTGGTGCTGTCGACCGGGCCGGAGAGTTCGGCGTTGAGCCCGGTCGTCCCGCGTCGGCGTGTCGGTGCGATCGCCGCCAGGGCCGGGCTGTTGCTGTTGCACCATCAGATCGAGCGTGACCTGCACGAGGTGTCCCAGCACATCCCGACCGTCGTGCTGCCCACCGGCATCGAGGCCTGGCCCGCCCCGTGGGACTTCGGGCATTCCCAGCGGCTGATCAGCACCGCGGAGCTCACGGCGGGGCGCTTTCTCGACGGGCTGCGCATCAGTGGGCCAGGCCTGTATCGGCTCGACGGCCCTTCGGCGACATCCGCCGGCCCGGGCGAGGCGTCGACTTCTTCCATATCGGAGGCCGGCCTGTGAGTACCATCGCCTTCCTCAACATCGGCATGCACGGGCGCGTCAACCCGACGCTGCCGGTCGTGGCCGAGCTCGTCCGGCGCGGTCACACCGTCACGTACCACACCTCACCCGCGTTCCGTGCGGAGATCGAGGCCGCCGGCGCGACCGTGTGCCTCTACCCCGGGGGCGACCAGCCGCTCCCCGATCCACCGACGCCGGTCACGCTGGTGGAGGGGCTCGCGCGTACCGCGGTCGGCTTGCTGCCCCCCGTGCTCGCCGACCTGCGCCGCGTCCGGCCCGACCTGATCGTCCACGACAACGCCTGTTTGTGGGGTGCGGTCGCCGCCCGCGAACTCGGGGTGCCGGCGGCGTCGTCGTTCACCACGTTCGCGTTCAACCGGCATGTGCCCAGCCCCACCCGCGGCTCCTGGGAGCTGCTGGTCGCGGCCGCGGCCCGGCCCCGCAGCGTCCAGGGCTACCTGCGGTCGCGCTGGGAGCTGCACCGCCGCTTCGACACACGTGGGTTGCCACTGCTCGACCTGGGGAACATCCGCCAGCCGCTCAATCTGGTCTACACCTCGCGGGAGTTCCAGCCTGCCGTCGAGGACTTCGACCAGTCCTACCGGTTCGTCGGCCCGAGCATCGGCGCCCGACCGGTCGACCCGTCGTTCCCGGCCGGCCGGCTCAAGGACCCGGTGCTGTACGCCTCGCTGGGCACGGTGTTCAACGCCGACCCGCAGCTGCTGCGCAGTTTCGCCACCGAGCTCGCCCCGCTGGGCGGCACCGTGATCGTCTCCACCGGGCAGACCGATCCCGACGCACTGGGTCCGTTGCCGGCCAACGTGCTCACCCGCCGCTTCGTGCCGCAACCGGAGGTGCTGGCCCGCGCGGCGCTGTTCGTCACCCATGGCGGGATGAACAGCGTCAACGAGGCCATGCATGCCGGGGTTCCGATGTTGGTGGTCCCGCAGGGCGCCGACCAGCCGATGGTGGCCCGGCGGGTCGTCGAGCTCGGCGCCGGCCTGTCGATCCGTACCCAGGACGTCGCCAGGGGCTCCGTGCGTGCCCTCGCCCGGCGCCTGCTGCACGACCCCGGGTTCCGGGCAGCCGCGGCCACCCTGAAGGTCGCCCAGCACAAGGCGGGGGGATATCAG
>NZ_JBQQCE010000525.1:0-6625 GCF_052245645.1 Streptomyces sp. KR55
GCCTGGGCCGGGGCGGCCGGGGCCGGGGTGGCCGGGGCCGGGGTCTGAGCCGTGGTGGTGGTCTCCGCGGCCCCCACGGCCGCGGTACCCGCCGGAGCCGGGGCGGACGGTGCCCCCGGCTTGTAGTCGGCGAAGAAGTCCCACCAGGCGCGGTCTACCGAATTCGGGTCCTGGAGGTACTGCTGATAGATCTCGTCGACGAGCCACTCGTTGGGACCGAACGCGGCAGCGGGGTTCTTGCCCGCTTGATCGGCGTCGGTCGAGATGCTCGATGCGTTACTGGGGGACTGTGGCGACACGGCGGCAACCGCCCTCTTCCGCTTCACAAGGTGATGGACAGCGGGAATCAAGGCTACGCCTCCATGACCGAGAAGGTCAGGCCGGGCCCGTTCATCGTCGCGTAAGTCACATCTGAGCACGTGTTTCGGGGATGGAAATGGCGGGAAACAAGCGTGGTTCCGGTGTGAAAGGGGTGCGTTGACCCGGACCCGGCGCATACGAGACGCGGGCCTTCGCCTGATCACACGTGTCCTGCAGCGCGGACGCCCGTGGATCTTGTGGCTCCGCTTCGAACTTTACGTCAACTTGGCACGGATGGCAGTCCCGGAAGGGTGACAAGGATCCGGCAACCCCGCTCGGATTCGGCCACGCCGATCTTGCCGCCGTGCAGATCCACCGCCCAGCGGGCGATCGCCAGGCCGAGGCCCGTGCCGCCGTCGCTGCCCGGACCGTGCGGCCGGCTGACGGCACCCCGGTTGAACCGCTCGAAGACCCGGTGCCACTCCGACCGCGGAATGCCCGGACCCTCGTCCAGGACCTCCAGCTCCAGCGACTGGGGCAGCGCCCCGCGCCGCGCCTTCACCGTGACCCGGCCGTGCGGGGGGCTGTGCTTGACCGCGTTGTCGATCAGGTTGGCGACGACCTGGTGGATCCGCTCCGGGTCGGCGTGCGCGGTCAGCTCCGGCGGGGACACGTCGAGGTGCAGATGGACGTCCGTGCGGGTGTGACTGCCGGAGCCGGAGGCGATGCCCGCGCGCGCGGAGGCGACCATGTTGGCCTCCTTCAGCACCCCGGACAGATACGGCCACACCTCGAACCGCCGCATCTTCAGCGGTACGACGCCGTTGTCCAGACGCGACAGGTCGAGGAGCGTCTCCACGAGCCGTCCCAGCCGCTCCGTCTGCTTCAGGGCCGTCCGCATGGTCTCCGGGTCGGCCTCCGTGACGCCGTCCACGATGTTCTCCAGGACCGCGCGCAGCCCGGCGATCGGTGTGCGCAGCTCGTGCGAGACGTTGGCGACCAGTTCCTTGCGCTGGTTGTCCTGGGCCTCCAGGTCGTCGGCCATGCGGTTGATCGTGACGGCCAGGTCGCCCAGCTCGTCCCGCCGGTTCTCGCGGACCCGGCGGGTGTAGTCGCCGTGCGAGATGGAGCGGGCCACCGTGTTCGTCTCGTCCAGGGGTGCGGTGAGCGAATGCGCCACGAACTGCGTGATCAGCAGGGTGGCGATCATCGAGAAGACCGTGATGAAGCGCAGCTCGGTCTCGGTGCGCACCGCGATCATCATCAGCCCGGTGGTGATCAGCACCGAGATGACGACCAGCGCACCCAGCTTGGTCTTGATCGAGAACGGGCGTACGCCGCCCCAGGGCTCCCCGGGGCTCCTCCGTGCGGCCGGCCGCCCCTCGCTCATGGCGTCGGTGTCTCCAGGGCGTAGCCCACGCCGTGCACCGTGCGGATCCGCTCGGCGCCGATCTTCCGCCGCAGCGCCTTGATGTGGCTGTCGACGGTACGGGTGCCGGAGGCGTCCGCCCAGTCCCACACCTCGGCCAGCAGCTGCTCACGCGAGAGCACCGCGCGCGGCGTGTTCGCCAGGCAGACCAGCAGGTCGAACTCGGTGGGCGTCAGATGCACGTCCTCGCTGCGCACCCGGACCCGGCGCTGTGCGTGGTCGATCTCCAGCTCGCCCAGGCGCAGGATGCCGGTGCGCGGAGTGGCGGCCGCGACCGCGGCCCGCTCGACCCGGCGCAGCAGCACGTGTACACGCGCGGCCAGCTCCCGGATCGAGAACGGCTTGGTCATGTAGTCGTCGGCGCCGACGCCGAGGCCCACCAGCATGTCGGTTTCGTCGTCGCGCGCGGTGAGCATCAGTACCGGCACCGGCCGCTGGGCCTGCACCCGCCGGCAGACCTCCAGACCGTCGAAGCCCGGCAGCATGATGTCGAGAATCAGCAGGTCGGGCTGCCAGGCCTCGGCGGTGTCGACGGCGGCCGGGCCGTCACTGGCCGTCTGTACGAGAAATCCCTCGGCGCGCAGGCGGGCCGCGATGGCGTCGACGATCGTCGCATCGTCCTCGACCACCAGCACCCGGCGCTGTGCGCCCGGGGTGGTCGCCGCCGTGCCGTTGTGGGAGGTGTGTGTCTGCTCCATCGCCCGCCCCTGAAGTGTGCTTTCCGGAATCCGTGGGGTGATCCCATGACTGCGATTGACGCTTGAATGATCGGCGTCAGGGAAGCAGCGTACGGGGAGTCACCGCAGCTCGGCTATCCAGGTCGTACGCCGAGATGCACGGCGTCCGGAACGCCCCGGGCAACGGGGATCTCTTCGGTACGCACATACCGGAAACCGGCATTCCGCAAGGATCCTTCAAATTCCGGGGAGGGCTGCGCCGACCACACGGCGAGCACGCCGCCGGGCCTCAACGCCCTTGCGCAGCTTGCCAGTCCGGCCGTGGAGTACAGCCCGTCGTTCCCCTCCGTGACGGTCCATCCGGGCCCGTTGTCGATGTCCAGGCACAGTGCGTCGAACGTGGCGGAAGTCTCATTGACGAAGTCGATCAGATCCGCTTCGACGATCTCCGTACGGCTGTCGGCGAGGGCCTCTCGGGACAGCTCGGCGAGCGGTCCGTCGCGGTGCCAGTCGATGACGGCACGCTCGCGCTCGACCACCGTGATCCGGCCCCAGCGGGGGTTCGCGGCGGCGTGTGCGAGCGAGAATCCGACGCCGAGACCGCCGATCAGCACCGCGGGCACCGCCCTCCTGTCCAGGGCGTTCAGTGCCGCGTCGACCAGCCGTCGCTCCGATCGTCCGTCGGAGGTGTCCATCAGGAAACAGCCGTTGACGATGATCTGCAGCAGGGTGCCGTGCCGGCGCAGCACGACCTCGCCCGAGGGGCCCTCACGACGGTCCAGGACTTCGGGGATGTCGTAGGTGGTGGCCATCTGCCCATCTTGGCACCTCGCTGACGGCATGTTGACGGAATAACGGTGGGAGTGGCTCGGTTCCCGGCGGCGTTGACACAGGGGTGGCGAAGGGGCCCAGCGGCGGCCGGGAGTGATCGCTCAGAGCGAACGGGCCCAGGGGAACATTCGGCGGCTCCCGCGCATTGAGTCGGCATAGCTCAACTTGACTGCCTAAGGGGAGATCATGGCTGCTGAGTCAACGGCGTTCACACCGCTCACTCTGCCCGTGCTGCCGCTCGACGGCGAGGTCGTGCTGCCCGGGATGGTGGTCCCGCTGGACCTGAGCGACGCCGATGTGCGGGCCGCGGTGGAGGCCGCCCAGGCCGCTGCCCGGTCCGAGCCCGGAAAGCCCAAGGTCCTGCTGGTGCCCCGGATCGACGGGACGTACGCGAGCACCGGTGTGCTCGGCACCGTCGAACAGGTCGGGCGGCTCGCCGACGGTGACCCCGGTGCCCTGATCCGGGGGCGGGGGAGGGTGCGGATCGGCGCCGGGACGACCGGGCCGGGTGCCGCGCTGTGGGTCGAGGGGAGCAGGGTCGACGAGAGCGTGCCGGAGCCGCTGCCCGGGCACGTCACCGAACTGGTCAAGGAGTACAAGGCCCTCGCCACCGCCTGGCTGAAGAAGCGCGGCGCATGGCAGGTCGTCGACCGTGTGCAGGCCATCGACGACGTGTCCGCCCTGGCCGACAACTCGGGGTACTCGCCCTTCCTGACCCTCGATCAGAAGATCGAGCTGCTGGAGACCGGCGACCCCGTCGACCGGCTGAAGCTCGCCACCCAGCAACTGCGCGACCACCTCGCCGAGCAGGACGTCGCCGAAACCATCGCCAAGGACGTCCAGGAGGGCGTCGACAAGCAGCAGCGCGAGTTCCTGCTGCGGCGGCAGCTGGAAGCCGTACGCAAGGAACTGCGCGAGCTGAACGGCGAGAAGGACGGCGAGGAGTCCGACGACTACCGCGCCCGCGTCGAGGCCGCCGACCTGCCCGAGAAGGTCCGTGAGGCCGCCCTCAAGGAGGTCGACAAGCTGGAGCGGTCCAGCGACCAGTCGCCCGAGGGCTCGTGGATCCGGACCTGGCTCGACACGGTGCTCGAACTGCCGTGGAACGAGCGGACCGAGGACGCCTACGACATCCAGGGCGCCAAGACGACCCTGGACGCCGAGCACGCGGGCCTGGAGGACGTGAAGGAGCGGATCACCGAGTACCTGGCGGTGCGCAAGCGCCGTACGGACCGGGGCCTGGGTGTCGTCGGCGGGCGGCGCGGAGGTGCCGTGCTCGCGCTCGTCGGGCCGCCCGGCGTCGGCAAGACGAGTCTCGGTGAGTCCGTCGCCCACGCCATGGGCCGCAAGTTCGTCCGCGTCGCCCTCGGCGGTGTCCGCGACGAGGCCGAGATCCGCGGTCACCGGCGTACGTACGTCGGCGCGCTGCCCGGCCGTATCGTCCGCGCCATCAAGGAGGCCGGGTCGATGAACCCGGTCGTGCTCCTGGACGAGATCGACAAGGTGGGGTCGGACTTCCGCGGCGACCCGGCCGCGGCCCTGCTGGAGGTCCTCGACCCCGCGCAGAACCACACCTTCCGCGACCACTATCTGGAAGTCGAACTCGACCTGTCCGACGTCGTCTTCCTCGCCACCGCCAACGTCCTGGAGGCCGTCCCGGAGGCCCTGCTCGACCGGATGGAGCTGGTCCGGCTCGACGGCTACACCGAGGACGAGAAGATCGTCATCGCCCGTGACCATCTGCTCCCGCGCCAGCTGGAGCGGGCCGGTCTGGACAAGGACGAGGTCGTCATCGACGAGGGCGCGCTGCGCAGGCTCGCCGGCGAGTACACGCGCGAGGCGGGCGTCCGCAACCTCGAGCGGTCCATCGCACGGCTGCTGCGCAAGGTCGCGGCACAGCACGAACTGGGCGAGCGGGAGCTGCCGGTCACGATCGGGGACGGTGACCTGCGGGGTCTGATCGGACGACCGCACCACGTACCCGAGTCGGCCCAGGACCCGGCCGAACGGCGCACGGCGGTACCGGGCGTGGCGACAGGCCTCGCGGTCACGGGGGCGGGCGGTGACGTGCTGTATGTCGAGGCGTCGCTGTCCGACCCGGAGACGGGCGCGGCGGGCCTGACGCTGACCGGACAGCTGGGTGACGTGATGAAGGAGTCGGCGCAGATCGCGCTGAGCTTCCTGCGCAGCCACGGCGCCGAGCTGGAACTCCCGGTCGCCGACCTGAAGGACCGGGGCGTGCACATCCACTTCCCGGCGGGTGCGGTGCCGAAGGACGGCCCGAGCGCGGGCATCACGATGACGACGGCACTGGCGTCACTCCTGTCCGGCCGCCTGGTCCGTACGGACGTGGCGATGACCGGCGAGGTCTCGCTGACCGGCCGCGTCCTGCCGATCGGCGGCGTGAAGCAGAAGCTGCTCGCCGCGCACCGTGCGGGCGTCACCACCGTGATCATCCCCAAGCGCAACGAGCCCGACCTGGACGACGTCCCGGCCGAGGTGCTGGACAAGCTCGACGTCCACGCCGTCACCGACGTCCGCCAGGTCCTCGAACTGGCCCTGTCGCCGGCCACGAACGGCGCGGAGCCGGAGGTTCCGGTCGCGGCGTGACGGACGTGACCGGACAGGCAAGGCCCGGGTCCCGTGAGGGAGGCCCGGGCCTTCGCCATGAGTGCGTATTAACAACCTTTACCCCTTGTGTTGTCAAGTCACGAATATTCGGAACATGACCCTTTTATATAGTTCCGGCCTACTTGAAGTGAGGCCTCACCGGAAACGCCGGAAATGAAAAGGCCCCTCCGAAGTAGGAGAAACCCGTGACTCACACCAAGGAAAACAAGCAGGAAATCCGCCAGAAGCGCGGAATCCGTGCCGCGACCATCGCGGCTTCGGGCGTGGTGGCCGCCGGAGGGATCATCCTCCCGGCGAGCGCGGCCTCGGCGGCCCCGATGCCCGAATCGCCGACCGTGAGCACGGTCGCCACGCATGGCGACCACGGGCACAAGCAGTGGAACTGCAAGTGGCACAAGCACCACAAGTTCGGGGAGTGGCACAAGCACTGCAAGTGGCACAAGAACCACGACCACCACTGGAATGACGACCGCGACCACCGCTGGAATGACGACCGTGATCATCACTGGAAAGACAGGCACGATCGCGACTGGAAGGACAGGGATGATCACGACTGGAAGGACAGGCACGACGACTGGAAGGACTGGCGCGATTACCTCTGGTAACGGCGGCGACGTCGGCTGATCCCGACAGAACCACGCCGCGAACCGAACCGCACCGACTCGCTGCCCCGCCGTCCCTCCACCGGCGGGGCAGCGGCAGTGCGTCGTCGACCTGGCGCTGCCGTTGGTCTACGCCTGCGAAATACTGAGAGAGC
>NZ_JBQQCE010000526.1:0-6611 GCF_052245645.1 Streptomyces sp. KR55
ACGTGACCGCGCAGCACGCGTGGGCGAACGCCCGTAAGTGACACGGGGGCATCGCGGGTTACGTTGGTCGCACGCCGTATGGAGCGACGTATGGAGCGACCGAACGGAGCCCGCGATGCCCTTCGCCCGACTGGCCTCGGCAACGACTCCCACCTGTCATATCGGCCTGGGCCTCGCCGCCGTCGGCCGCCCCGGTTACATCAACCTCGGCCGTGAGCAGGACCTCCCCGCCGACCGCAGTGTCGAGGCCCTGCGCGAGCGGACGCACGAGCTCCTGGACGCCGCCTACGCCCAGGGCGTCCGCTATTTCGACGTCGCCCGCTCCTACGGACGCTCCGAGGAGTTCCTCGCCGACTGGCTGAACGCCCACCCCGAGATCGACGACATCGTCGTCGGCAGCAAGTGGGGCTACACCTACACCGCCGAGTGGACCACCGACGCCGAACAACATGAGGTCAAGGACCACAGCGTCGCCACCTTCGAACGGCAGCGCGCCGAGAGCGCCGAGCTGCTCGGCGACCGGCTCGACCTCTACCAGATCCACTCGGTGACCCCGGACAGCCCGGCCCTCACCGACAAGTACCTGCACGCCAGGCTGGCCGACGCCGCCGCCGAGGGCCTCACCATCGGCTTCTCCACCAGCGGGCCCGCGCAGGCCGACGCGATCCGGGCGGCGCTGGAGGTGACGGTCGACGGCGAACCCCTCTTCCGCACCGTCCAGTCGACGTACAACGCCCTTGAGACCTCCGCCGCCTCCGCCCTCGCCGAGGCCCATGACGCCGGTCTCACAGTGATCGTCAAGGAGGCCATGGCCAACGGCCGGCTCGCTGAGCCGTATGCGCCGGACGCGCTGAAGGCCGTAGCGGAAGAGACCTCGCTCGGCTGCGACGCCGTGGCCCTCGCCCTGATCCTGCGCCAGCCGTGGGCCGGCGTCGTTCTCTCCGGCGCGGCGACCGTCACCCAGCTCGCCTCCAACCTGCACGCCGCCGTCGTCGACCTGGACGACGGCCAGCTGAGCCGCCTTGCCGCGCTCGTCGAGGAGCCGCAGGTGTACTGGGAGCGGCGCGGGCAGTTGCCCTGGCACTGAGGGTTTCCCGACCTGGGGCTATGAGTCACGCATGCCCAGTGTGAGACATAGATGTCTCACATGCACTATGGTTGTCTCATGGCCGTCGACCCAGACCACGTACTCCGCAGCGCCGCAGCCCTGCTGACCCGCAAATCCACCGCGACCATGGACGAGGTCGCCAAGGCCGCCGGAATCAGCCGGGCCACGCTGCACCGCCACTTCGCCGGGCGCGACGCGCTCGTCAGGGCGTTGGAGTCGCTCTGCCTCGCGGAGTGCGAGGCCGCGCTGGACGCGGCCCGCCTGGACGAGGGCAGCGCGAAGGACGCCGTACGGCGGCTGGTGCGCGAGATGGAGCACGCGGCCGGACTCCTGTCCTTCCTCTACAGCGAGAACCAACTGTTCGAGGGCGAGCAGCAGAACGAGGGCTGGGCCCGGCTCGACGCCCGGATCTCGGCCCTGTTCCGGCGCGGCCAGGACAGCGGAGAGTTCCGTATCGACCTGACCCCCGCCTGGCTCACCGAGGCCCTCTACGGCCTGATCGCCGCCGGGGCCTGGTCCGTCCATGACGGCAAGGTCGCAGCCAAGGACTTCCAGACCATGATCGTCGAGCTGCTGCTCGGTGGCGCACTACGGAGAGAGGAATCATGACCAGCACGCTGCAGCCGGCGACCGTGACCGAGGCGGTGAAGCGCCCGGGCCGCTGGCTCGCGCTGTCCGTCCTCGTGCTCGCCGTGCTGCTGGTGGCCGTCGACGCCACCGTCCTCGGCCTCGCGACCCCGTACATCACCGAGGACCTGCGGCCCTCCGGCACCCAGCTGCTGTGGATCGGCGACGTCTACTCGTTCGTCATCGCCGGTCTGCTCGTCTCCATGGGCAGCCTCGGCGACCGCATCGGCCGCAAGCGGATCCTGCTCGTCGGCGCGACGGCGTTCGGCGCGGTGTCCGTGCTCAACGCCTATGCGACGACGCCGGAGATGATGATCCTGGCTCGGGCGCTGCTCGGTGTCGCCGGTGCCACCCTGATGCCGTCCACGCTCGCCCTGATCCGCAACCTCTTTCACGACCCGCGCGAACGCAGCCTCGCCATCGGCATCTGGGGCGCCACCGCCTCCGCCGGTACGGCGGTCGGCCCCATCGCCGGCGGTTTCCTGCTGGAGCACTTCTGGTGGGGATCGGTCTTCCTGATCAACCTGCCCGTGATGGCGGTGCTGGTCGTGGTGGGTATCAAGCTGCTCCCGGAGTCGCGCAATCCCGACCCCGGCCCGTGGGACCTGTACAGCGTCGTGCTGTCGCTGGTCGGCATGGTCGGCATCGTGTACGCCGTCAAGGAGGCCGCCGCGCACGGCTTCGGGTGGGCGGCGCTCGCCGCGGGCCTCGTGGGTGCGGCCGCCCTCTACCGGTTCGTCCGGCGCCAACTGACCCTGCCCACCCCGCTGCTGGACATGCGGCTGTTCCGCAACCGCGGCTTCAGCGGTGCGGTGCTGGCCGATCTGCTGACCGTCCTCGGCCTGTCCGGCCTGGTGTTCTTCCTCTCCCAGTACCTGCAACTCGTGCAGGGCAGGCGGCCGTTCGAGGCGGGTCTGGCCGAACTGCCCGCCGCGATCGGCGCGGTGGCGGCCGGTCTGGTCGCCGGGCGGGCGGCCCGGCGCTTCTCGGTACGGGCCGTGGTCTCCGGGGGACTCGCGGCGGTCGGCCTCGCACTGGCGGCGCTGACGGTGATCGACCAGTCCACCGGCTACCCACTGCTCGGCACCGCGCTGCTGGTCGTAGGCATCGGCGCCGGGTTCTCCTTCACGGTGACCGCCGACGTGATCCTCTCCAGCGTGCCGAGGGAACAGGCGGGCGCGGCGTCGGCGGTCTCCGAGACGGCGTACGAACTGGGCGCTGCCCTCGGAATCGCCGTACTGGGTTCGATCGTGACAGGCGTGTACCGGGGTTTCACCGCTCCGGCGGGCACCCCGCCCGACGCGCATGAGTCGCTGGGCGGGGCGGTGGAGGCGGCGGCGGGGATGCCCGCGCAGGCGTCCGGGGCGATGCTGGATGCGGCCCGCAGTTCGTTCGTCGACGGCCTTGCCCTGGCGGCGGGTGCAGGCGCGGCGGTGCTGCTCGCGGCGGCGGTAGCAGCATGGTTCCTGCTCCGCGACCAACGGCTGGACAACGGACGCTAAGGGGCGCGGGGCTGTATCGATGTGCGGCTCTGCCGCGTGGGCGCGATCAACCCCCACGCACCCGCCACGCAGCCCCAACCAGCCCCACATCCGGCTTTAAGCCCGTTTTCGGCCCCACCTGATGGTCTTGGCTTCGTACCCGACGTCGTTCCCCACGGCCGAAGGAGCCACAGACCATGACACGACGTACACGCAAGTTCCTCGTCACCGGCGGAGCCCTCGCAGTCGTCGGCCTCGCCGGAGGCGGCGTCGCGCTCGCCGCCGACGGTGACGAGCCGCCGCGCGAGCAGATCAGGTTCGTCGTCGAGGAGGGCGGCGCGGACGGGCGCGAGGACTGCCCCTGGAAGGACGGCGGCGGCACCACGACCCCGTCGGGCGACCCCTCCTCCGCGCTGTGACCGCCCCGTCGAGCGAGGGCAAACTCCTGGAGGAGGCCCTCTTCGAGGTCAAGCGGGTGATCGTCGGCCAGGACCGCATGGTGGAGCGCATGTTCACCGCGGTCCTGGCCCGCGGCCACTGCCTGCTGGAGGGCGTGCCGGGCGTCGCCAAGACGCTCGCCGCGAAGACCCTCGCGCAGGTCGCGGGCGGTCACTTCGCCCGTCTGCAGTTCACGCCCGACCTCGTCCCCTCCGACATCACCGGCACCCGTATCTACCGCCCCTCCCAGGAGGCCTTCGACATCGAGCCGGGGCCGGTGATGGCCAACGTCGTACTCGCCGACGAGATCAACCGCGCCCCCGCCAAGGTGCAGTCCGCGCTCCTGGAGGTCATGGGCGAGCACCAGGTCTCCATCGGCGGCACGACCCTGTCCGTACCCGAGCCGTTCCTCGTCCTCGCCACCCAGAACCCCATCGAGTCCGAGGGCGTCTACCAGCTCCCCGAGGCCCAGCGCGACCGCTTCCTGCTCAAGGTGGAGATCGCCGCTCCCAGCGAATCCGAGGAGCTCGCCATCCTCTACCGGATGAGCGTCGACCCGCCCCGCCCGCGCCGCGTCCTCACCCCCGAGGGGCTGATCGCCCTCCAGTGTTCCGCCGACGAGGTGTTCGTGCACCATGCGGTCGCCGAGTATGCCGTACGGCTCGTCGTCGCCACCCGCGAACTCGCCGGTCCCGGCAGCCGGGTCGCGCACGGCGCCGGTCCGCGCGCCACGCTCGGCCTGGTCGCCGCCGCCCGGGCCCTGGCGCTGCTGCGCGGGCGCGGCTATGTCCTGCCCGACGACATGCGCGACCTGGCGCACGAGGTCATCGCGCACCGCCTGGTCCTGTCCTTCGACGCCCTCGCCGACGGCATCACCGCCGGCGAGATCGTCGACGAGGTGCTCGCGGCGGTGGAGCAGCCCCGGATCAGCCCCCGCCAGGCCGCCGAGGAGGCCGCCGCATGAGCACCCCGACCCTGCGCGAACTCACCCCCGAACAGGCCCTGAAGCACCTGGAGTTGCTCTTCACCCGCCGCCCCGACGGACTCCTCCAGGGCGACCACGTCTCCCTCGTCCCCGGTCCCGGCAGTGAGGTGTCGGAGACCCGTCCGTACGTCATCGGCGACGACGTCCGCCGCATGGACTGGAACGCCACCGCCCGCACCACCGTCCCGCACGTCCGCCGCACCCTCGCCGACCGCGAACTCACCACGTGGATCGTCCTCGACGCCTCCGCCAGCATGGACTTCGGCACGGCGAGGATGGAGAAGCGGGACCTCGCCGTGGGCGCGGCGGCGGCCGTCGCGTTTCTCACCGAGCGGGCCGGAAACAGACTCGGGGCACAGCTCACCGGCCCGTCCGGTATCCACCGCATCCCGCCGCGCACCGGCCGCAGCCACCTGCTGGCGATCCTGCACGCCGCCCTCGACCGGCCCCGGGTCGGCCCCGGCGTCCCGCAGCACAGCCTCGCCGACGCCCTGCACGCGCTGCGCGCGCTGCCCTCCCGGGGCCTGGTCGCCGTCGTCTCCGACTTCCTGGAGACCGGCTGGGAACAGCCGCTGCGCACTGCGGCCCGCCGCCACCAGGTGCTCGCCGTCGAGACGGTCGACCCGCGGGAGCTGGAGCTGCCCGCCGTCGGACTGCTCACGGTGGTGGACCCGGAGACCGGGCGGAGGCGCGAAGTCCCCACCTACTCACGGCGGTTGAGGGAGCGGTACGCGGCGGCCGCGCTGGAGCAGCGGGCGTTGATCAGACAGTCGATACGCCGGGCCGGCGCCGCGCATCTGCGGCTGCGCACGGACCGGGACTGGGTGCGGGACATCGTCCGGTACGTCGAGACGCAGCGGCGGCGGGCGGGAGGCGGGGCGGCATGAGTCTGCGGTCCCCGGGCTGGCTGCTGCTTCTGGTGCCGCTCGCCGCACTGATCGTCGCCTACCTGGTGGTGCAGCGCCGGCGCGGCCGGTACGCCGTCCGCTTCACCAACCTCGACCTGCTCGACAAGGTCGCGCCGAACCGGCCCGGCTGGCGGCGCCATGTCCCGGCCGCCGCCTTCTGCGGCATGCTCGCGCTGCTCGTCGTGGGGTTCGCCCGGCCGACCACCGAGGTCCAGGTGCCCAGGGAGCGGGCCACCATCGTGGTCGCCTTCGACGTCTCCGCCTCCATGGAGGCCACGGACGTGCAGCCGACCCGCTTCGCCGCCGCCCGGGACGCCGCGCTGGCCTTCGTGGACCGGCTGCCGGAGCGGTTCAACGCCGGGCTCGTCCCCTTCAGCGGCTCCGCCACGGTCGCGGTACCGCCGACCACCGACCGTGAGGTGCTGCGCACGGCCATCCAGCGCCTGAACACCGGCGAGGGCACGGCGATCGGCGACGCCGTCGTCGCCGCCCGGAACGCGGTCCGCGCGCTCGACGAACGGGCGGAGACCGAACCGCAGCCCGCCCACATCGTGCTTCTCTCCGACGGCTCCAACACCACCGGCCGCTCGATGGAGTCGGCGGCCCGGGAGGCCGCCGCCGACCGCATCCCGGTGTCGACGATCGCCTACGGCACCCAGGAAGGCACGATCACCCTCCCGTCCGGCGACAGCGTCCCGGTCCCGGTCGACGGACCCGCGCTGGAGGAACTCGCCACGACGACGGGCGGCGACTTCCACGAGGCGGCGACCGGAGAGGAACTCCAGGCGGTCTACGAAGACATCGGCAGCTCCGTCGGCCACCGCACCGAGGAACGCGAGATCTGGCAGTGGTTCGTGGCGGCCGGTCTTCTCACCGCGCTCCTCGCGGCCGCGACATCACTGCTGTGGTTCTCCCGGATCCCGTGAACCGGCCCACATCACAAGGAGACAGGCCCGTGACAGACGACCCGAGCGGCCCGCGGACGCCGACGCAACAGTCCCGCACGGAAGCCGGCCTGGGAGCCCCGCGAGGCCCGGCGTTCCTGTCCGGGAGCGTGCCCTCGC
>NZ_JBQQCE010000527.1:0-6558 GCF_052245645.1 Streptomyces sp. KR55
CGCCGATGCCGACGGCACTGTGGTGCGCACCTTCGGACGCGGCTTCCTCATCGGAGGCGGCCGCGGCTACTCGCTGCGCTGGACCACGCCCGCCGACGACTGGGAGGACACCGAGAACCAGCAGGCCCTGGACACCTTCCTGCGGACCTTCCGGACGCCCTCGGACTGAGCCCCCCGTTTCTGCCAGTCCGACGCGGAAACTCGCCCTTCATGGTGCAAATCGGATACACGATGATGACCGAACAGGCCGCCCCCGTGAGCTCGTCGACCATGTGGTGCGCGCCGAGGAGGCGGGCTTCGACTTCTCGGTGACCTCGGACCACTACTTTCCGTGGCTGCGTTCGCAGGGTCACTCCCCGTACGCGTGGAGCGTGCTGGGCGCGGCGGTGCAGGCGACGTCCCGCATCCCGCTGATGACGTACGTGACGTGTCCGACCTTCCGCTACCACCCGGCGGTGGTGGCGCAGAAGGCAGCGACCGTGCAGCTGTTGTCGCAGGGCCGGTTCCGGCTCGGGCTCGGGTCGGGTGAGAACCTCAACGAGCATGTGGTGGGCGGTGGTTGGCCGTCCGTGGACGTGCGGCACGAGATGCTCGAGGAAGCGGTCCACATCCTCCGGGAGCTCTTCGCGGGCGGCCATGTGACCCATCGCGGCACGCACTTCGACGTGGAGTCGGCCCGCCTCTGGGACCTGCCCGACGAGCCGCCGCCCATCGGCATCGCCGTCTCCGGAGAACGTTCCTGCGCGCTGGCCGGCAGACTCGCCGACCTGGTCATCGCGACGGAACCGAAGCCGGGGCTGCTGGACGCCTTCGACCGGCACGGCGGTGCGGGCAAGCCGCGCGTGGGCCAGCTGCCCGTCTGCTACGACCCCGTCCGCGACACCGCGGTCAAGCGGGCGCATGCGCAGTTCCGCTGGTTCGGCAGCGGCTGGAAGGTGAACGCGGAGCTGCCGCACCCGGACTCCTTCGAGTCGGCCACCCAGTTCGTCACACCGGACGACGTCGCCGACTCGATCCCCTGCGGTGACGACCCGGAGGACTTCGTCGCAGCCGTACGCCCGTACGCCGAGGCCGGGTTCACCGAGATCGCCCTGGTGCAGATCGGCGGCGAGTCGCAGCCGGACTACCTGGACTGGTCGGCGAAGACCCTGCTGCCCGCACTGCGCGACGCCCTTGACTGAGCATCACTCGTACAACGGGGTACCAGGGCTCTCTACGACCGCTCTGGACCGGGAGACGGAGCAGGGCGGTGGCTGAGCAGCCCCGGTCGGTCGGTGCCGCCGCCTCGCTGTCCGTCACCGGCTCGTATGGTGGTGCCGCGTCCACATCGGCAGGGCGTACCAGCACAGCAGGTACCACACGAGCACGGCGGTGACCAGCCACGGCACATAGGGGTTGTGGGTCGCCACCCTCAGGATGAGCAGCAGCGAGCAGGTCATGGTGGCGAGCAGCAGGACCAGCCCCACGAAGGTCAGCCGGGACGCCCACGTCACCGCCTGCGGTTTCACCCGTCGGCCGGAGACGAGGCGGTGCAGGGAGACCGGTCCGATCAGTGCGCCGGTCGCCGCGGCGCCCAGGACGACGGTCACGATGTAGATCGTCTGGTCCGTGTCCTCCAGGGTCCGGTACGTGGGGGTGAACACGACGGTGAGCAGGAAGCCGAACAGGATCTGCACGCCCATCTGCGCAACGCGGACCTCCTGGATGAGCTCCCCCCACATGCGGTCGGCTCTCTCCTCCTCGGTCTCGTTGCGCCCCCTGGGCCTGCTCGGACTGCCTTCCGTGATCGACACTGTTCCTCCCGGTGCGAACGACCGACGTCCTTCCCACCCGGGTTCCCCGTGCGCGCCAGAAGTGTCCGGGCAACCGACGGTCCGCCGTGCGGTCGTCCCGCGGTCACCCGGACACCCGCCGGACAGCGGCTACCAGCGGCCCTCCACCTGGTCCTTGATCCGCCGGTCGTAGAGGTCCTGGATCGCGGTGAGCGTGGCGTCGGGCAGGGCGGGCAGCCTGGCGGCGGCCGCGTTGGCGCGGGCCTGCTCCGGTGAGCGGGCCCCGGGGATCACCGTGGTCACGCCGGGCTGCTGGACGATCCAGCGCAGCGCCAGTTGGGCGGGGGTGTACCCGTCGGGGGCGAGGGCGGCGAACTCGGCGGCGGCCTCGACGCCGGTGGCGTAGTCGACGCCGGAGAAGGTCTCGCCCTGGTCGAAGGACTCGCCGTGCCGGTTGAAGGTGCGGTGGTCGTTCGCGGGGAAGACGGTGTCCTTGGTGTACTTGCCCGACAGCAGGCCCGAGGCCAACGGCACCCGGGCGATGATGCCGACGCCGGCCTCGCGGGCGGCCGGGAGCACCTCGCGCAGGGGCTTCATGCGGAACGGGTTGAGGATGATCTGCACGCTCGCCACGTTCGGGCGGGCGATCGCGGTCAGTGCCTCGGCACAGGTCTCCACGCTGACGCCGTACGCGGCGATGCGCTCCTCCTCGACGAGGGTGTCCAGGGCGTCGAAGACCTCGTCCGAGGAGTAGACGGGGGTGGGCGGGCAGTGCAGCTGGACCAGGTCGATGCGGTCCACGCCGAGGTTGCGCCGGGACCGGTCGTTCCAGGCGCGGAAGTTGTCGAGGACGTAGTTCTCGGGGATCTGGTCGACGCGGCGGCCCATCTTGGTCGCGACCAGCACGTGCAGATCCGGCCGACTGCTCAGGAACGTGGCGATGGTCTGCTCGCTGCGTCCGTCGCCGTAGACGTCGGCGGTGTCGAAGAAGGTCACTCCCGACTCCGCCGCGGCCTCCAGCACTGCGAGGGCTTCCTTGTCGTCGACGTCGCCCCAGTCGGCACCCAACTGCCAGGTACCGAGGCCGACGACGGACGCATGCTGACCCGACCTGCCGAATTCACGCTCATCCATGGCGTCAGTCTGTCACCCGGCACGCCCGCGCAGCTGACGTAACCGCACTTGGTTTCAAACGATACCGTATCGAATGAACGGATAGCTGTAGTGTGACGTCATGACCGCCGACGTTCCTCACCGAACCACCCCCTCGCACGCGACCGACCGCCCCGGGGATGAATCGCCATTCGCGCTCGGCCTGCTGCTGCGCCGGGCACACTTGCGTGCGGCCACGGTGATGACGGAGGCGCTCCGGCCGCTCGGCATCGAGTTGCGGCATTTCGCCGTGCTGATCGAGCTGGTCAACCACGGGCCCACGGTGCAGCGGGACCTGGCGACGGCGACAGGGTCGGACAAGGCGGGAATCATGCGGGTCGTGGACGACCTGGAGCGCAGAGGGCTGGCTGTACGCAAGACCGTTCCGGGGGACCGGCGGGCGCGGGCAGTGGAGATCACGCCTCAGGGACGCGAGCTTTTCGATACAGCCCATGTGGCGGCGGAGCCGCTGGCTGAGCGTCTGGTTGCCGAACTGGGGCCCGGCGAGCCCGAGCAGCTGAGGGATCTGCTGACCCGGTTCGCCTATCCCGCAGACGGTGAGGCGTAGGCGCGCCCGCGCGACGGTTGCCTGCCACGTGGGCGCGCTTGCGCCTCATGGGGCCTACACGGCGAGACGCTCCGCGAGCTCCTTGGCCTTGGCGGCCGCGTCCTCGAAGGCGCGCTTGCGGGAGGCCTCGTAGAGGGGAACCAGTTCCGACATGGCCGGGTTGCGGGGGGCCATGGTGAGTTCCGGGACGATGAAGTCGACGTCCAGGCCGAGGGTGCCCTTGAGGACGGCCTCCAGGTAGTTCTGTACGAACTCGTAGCCCTCGCGCGGGGTGCCCGGCGCGTAGGAGCCGCCGCGGCTGGCGACGACGGTGACCGGGGTGCCCTGGGCGGAGGGGGTCTCGCCCGAGGTGCGGCCGAGCAGGATCACGTTGTCCAGCCACGCCTTGAGGGTCGACGGGATCGAGTAGTTGTACATGGGGGCGCCGATCAGGACAGCGTCCGCCTGCTCCAGCTCCTCGATGAGCTGCACGCGCGCGGCGAACGCGGCGGACTGCTCCGGGGTGTGCTCGGACGGGGCGGCGAAACCGGCGGACCAGGCGTCGGCGGTGATGTGCGGGACAGGGTCGGCGGCGAGGTCGCGGTAGATCACCGTGCCCTCCGGGTGCTGCTCCTCCCAGGCCTTGCGGAAGGCGTCCGCGACCGATCGGGACGAGGACGCCTCGCCGGGGAACACGGACGAGTCGATGTGCAGCAGCGTGGCCATGGACTTTCTCCAAAGAGTGGTGCCCGAGGCGGGGAACCAAGGACTGAGGATTCGTACTCGACGATAGTTAAGCACGAGATGGTATTGAGTGATACTATCGCAAGTGAAACGAGAAGGGGAGGGTGCGTTGAGCAGATGGGAGTTAGGTGATCATGGACGTCTATGAGGCGGTCACAAGCCGACGGGCAGTGCGCGGATTCACCGACCGGCATGTCCCGAGGGAGGTGCTGGAGCGCGTGCTGTCCGCCGCGGCCTGGGCACCGTCCGCATCGAACATCCAGCCGTGGCACGCCTACGTGCTGACCGGCGCGCCGCTGGCCGAACTCAAGAAGCGCGTCGGCGAGCGCCTGGCCGCAGGCGACCCCTGGGACGAGCCGGAGTACGAGCAGTACCCGCCCGCACTGAAGTCCCCCTACAGCGAGCGCCGATCCGCCTTCGGCGCGCAGCGCTACGGCGCACTCGGTATTGCGCGCGAGGACCTGGAGGCGCGCCAGAGGGCCGCTTCCGCGAACTGGGACTGTTTCGGCGCGCCCGCCGCCCTGTTCTGCTACATCGACCGCGACATGGGCCCGGCCCAATGGTCCGACGTCGGCATGTATCTGCAGACCGTCATGCTGCTGCTCCGCGCCGAAGGGCTGCACAGTTGCCCGCAGATGGCGTGGGCGAAGTATCGCAAGAATGTCGCGGAGGTCCTCTCACCCCCGGACGAGCTGATCCTCTTCTGCGGCATGTCGATCGGGTTCGAGGACGTCACGGTGGATCACCCCCGCACGGGCCGGGCGCCGCTCGACGAGACGGTCACGTTCGTCGACGGTTACTGACACCGCCCGCCCTCAGCCGACGTGGCGGGCCCTTACAGCAACGGGTCGTCCGTCGCCGCGGTCGCGCCGTGGCGGGCGCGGATGAGCGCGATCACGGTGTCGGTGGTGCGGTCGAGGTAGCTGCGGCCGTCGGGCAGCCGGGCCTCCGGGCTGATGTAGCTGCGCGGCCCGAGGTGAGTGGCCGGGTCGAGCCGATGCACGGTGATCTTCCCGGCGCGGCGGGCGCGGTTCCATCCGCTGCGGCGGAACAGCCGCCAGCGCTGAGGGAACATCCAGGTGCCGACCCGCTCGATCCGGTCGCTCGCACTGGTGAGCTGATGCACGTGCTCGGCCTGCGTGACGTCGTTGGCGCCGTTGTGGAACCCACCGAGTGTGATCACCATGAGCGGGGAGCGCAGCTGGGTGCGCAGTTCGTCGACCGCGCCCGTGGCGACCTGGGCGCCGCCGCTGTAGCTGAGCAGCACCACCGGGATACCGCTGTCGGGCTGGTAGCCGGCGAGCCGGAGCTGCGTGGCGATCTGGGAGCCGACGGCCCGGTTGTACAGGGGCCGGTACCGGTGGTCGGCGGCGACGAAGATCTGCATGACGTTGTGCAGGAACAGCAGCAGCCCGATGTGACGGCGCAGCCACGCCCACACCGGCCGGTCGGCGAGCGGGTCGGCCAGCGGCGAGTAGGGCTGCACCTGGCCCAGCACCCGCAGCTCCGGCGCTCCGGCGATCACGGCCTTGACCAGCTGGCCGCCGTCCCGGGTGTCGCGGAAGCGGCGTTTGCCGATGCCGTCCAGGTAGACCAGGTAGGCATCCGGGGGACTGTCAGGGGCCGCACCCCGGGCATAGGGCACGCCCTCCGGGAGCTCGGTGACAGGGGCCCGCCAGCCGGCGCTGTAGGCCATGACCTCGTAGCGGGCCAGCAGTCCTTCGGCGAGCAGAACCGGCCCCAGCGCGCAGACCCAGAGCAGGACATCGTTCATGCGATCGCCTCCGGTGCCCTCGTCGCACTGATCCTCACGACCAGACGGCGAACGCCCTCCACAGCAACACCGAGACCGGCCCCGGCGACGGCCACGCAACCGGCGGCGCCCCACCAGCCGAGCCCGGTCGCCGTTGCGAGCGGGCCGGCCAGACCGGCCCCGACGCCCACAAGGAGCAGCAGGTGGAGCAGGGGCCCGAGCAACGGGAAGGCAAGGACGGCAGCGAGCACCAGCGGGGCGACCAGGCTCGGTGTCCACTCCAACCCGGCGCCTGGCGGTGGAGAGGACAGCACCAGCTCGGCCAGGGTCAAGGCGGTCAGCGGCCACAGCGCGAACACGGCACCCTCGACGAGGCCGGCGGGCAGCAGCAACCCGGCCACAAAAGTCCTGGACATGCCGGGCCGGCGCGCTACCAGAGGGACGATGCGTCCGGCGGCCTCCGACAGCCCGGCGAACAGCAGCAGGACAACGACGACGGGTGACATCACTCAGCCTCGCTGTGACGGATCGACGGGAGACGACTGACGGACCGAGCCGGCCGCTTGCAGGTACCGCTCGAGTTCGTCGGC
>NZ_JBQQCE010000528.1:0-6511 GCF_052245645.1 Streptomyces sp. KR55
GTCGAGGAACAGGGAGAGGGCCTGCTCGCGGGCGCTATGCACAGTGACGCCGCGAAGTTGTGCGATGGGTGTACTGAAGCCCACGACCGCGAAGGCGAAAATCTCCGCAACCACGGATCGGTCGATGTCAGCCCGCAGCTCACCACGCCGCTGTGCCTCGAAAAGCACATCCTCGACGACGGCCAGAGGCTGGTCAATGCAGTCTCGCTGGAACGCCGCGTAGAGGTCGGGGTAGTCGGGAAGCTCAAGAGAGCAGCGCGTCACGATCAGGGCGCGAGGGCTGTCCAGGACTTCGGCGCACGCGTCGTACAGCAGACGCAGGTCGTCCACGAGGCTGCCGGTTCGGGGCGGGCTCAGGTGCACGCTCATGGCGGACAAGCCCGCCAGGATCAGGTCGTCACGTTCCCTCCAGCGGGCGTAGATGGTCTGCTTGGCGACCTTGGCGCGCGCCACAACGTTGTTGATACGGAAACCGACGACACCGCGCTCGGCCAACTCGTCAACAACGGCCTGGAGGATCCGGTCGTCAGCCCCGGGATCCCGGGGACGCCCAGGCTTCGTCGCGGTCGGTGACGTGGTTGCCATGCGCGGATCCTTCCAGTTCTGCTCCTGGTTCAGTTTCGCAGGTACTACGAGGGCCTGCGCACAGCCACGGCCCCGGCGTCAGCGTGACCAGGCGAAACCTCGTGACCCATTTCACCACCAAGGTGGTTCCATATTTATCGGCTCCCGTTATAGCGTCTTTCTGAACGAAACAGTTTCGTTCAGGCGAAGGGTCGGCGATGACAGCTACGACTGGGCTTACGGCATCTGCGGATTCGGGTGGCGCGCCTCGAGTGCGTCGCAGTCGGATGACACCGGAGCGCAGAGCGGACATCTACGCAGCCGTGCTCGATCTGCTGCGGGACGTCGGTTACGAGGCCATGACCATGGACTCCGTGGCCGCCCGGACTCGGTGCAGCAAGGCCACGCTCTACCGACAGTGGACGGGCAAACCGGAAGTCGTCGCGAGGGCACTGCGGCACACGAAGCCTGTCACCCTCGCCGGGATCGACACCGGATCCCTGCGCGGGGACCTCCGGGCGGCGGTGGCCCGGGCAGACGGCGCCCAGATGGAGAAGGACGCCGCGCTGGTGCGGGGCCTGCTCCACGCCGTGCACACCGACCCCGAACTACTTCAGGCGCTGCGCGAGTTGCTCATCGATCCCGAGCTGACCGGGCTGCACACGCTGCTGCGGCGGGCGGTGCAACGGGGCGAAATCGCGCCGGACTGCCCCGCGTTGGCCTTCGTCCCCCACATGGTGACCGGCGCTCTGATCACCCGTCCGCTGATCGAGGAGCGGGCGGTCGACCAGGCCTTCCTCGAACGCTACATAGACGCCGCAATCCTCCCAGCCCTCGGCGTCTGACCTCTCCGTACGACGGCGTACGGCATCTCCAGAAGTTCGTCTCCCACCCCGCCGACGCGCACCGCACCCGTCGTCGGGGTGATTTCCCCTGCTCCTTCCAACACCCCCGACCCGACGGGAGTTCGCCTCATGGCCACGTTCCTCTACCGACTCGGACGGTTTTCCTTCCGCCGACGACGACTCGTAGCCCTACTCTGGGTGGTGCTGCTGGCCGCCACCGGTATCAGCGCTGCCAACGCCAACGCCACTGGCAGCAACAGTTTCTCCGTTCCCGGCACCGAGGCGCAGAAGGCCTTCGACCTGCTGGACAAGCGATTCCCGGCGCTGCACGCGGACGGCGCCCAGGCCAATGTCGTCTTCCGCGCCCCCGACGGCCAGAAGATCACCACCGCCAAGAACAAGGCCGCCGTCGAAGCAGCCGTCGCCGAGATCGGCGACGGCAACAAGCAGGTCGTCAGTGTTCTCGACCCGTACAAGGTGGGTGCCGTCAGCAAGGACGGCACCACCGCGTACATCACGGTGTCGTATGCGGTGCAGTTCAGTGAGCTGACCGACGCTTCCAAGAGCACCCTCGACACGGTCCTCGAGGACGGCCGGCACGTCGGGCTGACCGTCGAGGCGGGCGGCACCGCAATGGCCGAGCTGCCGGAGACCGGCACCGCCGAGATCATAGGCATCGCCGTCGCGGCTCTCGTCCTGGTGATCACCTTTGGGTCCCTGGTCCCCGCCGGGCTGCCGCTGCTCACCGCGATCGTCGGGGTAGGAATCGGCGTCGGCTCGATCACGGCGCTCACCGAGGCTCTCAGCTTCTCCAGCACCACCCCCATCCTCGCCTCGATGATCGGCCTCGCGGTCGGCATCGACTACGCCCTCTTCATCGTCTCCCGCTACCGTGGCGAACTCGCCGAGGGCCGAGAGCAGGAGGAGGCGGCCGGACGGGCGGTGGGCACGGCGGGGTCCGCCGTCGTCTTCGCCGGGCTGACCGTCGTGATCGCGCTGGCCGGACTGGCCGTCGTCAACATCCCGATGCTCACGAAGATGGGCCTGGCCGCAGCCTGCACGGTCGCCATCGCCGTCGTCATCGCGCTCACCCTCATCCCCGCCCTGCTCGGCTTCGTGGGCAAGCGGGTCCTCAGCCGCACGTCGCGCAAGGAGTCGGATCAGTCCCCCGCCCGGCAGGGCAAGCCGAACATGGGCACCCGTTGGGCCCTCTTCGTCATGCGCCGCCCGGCCACCATATTGTTGACCGCCGTGGTCGCCCTCGGCGTGATCGCCATCCCCGTCGCCAGTCTGAAGATGAGCCTGCCCGGTGACGGCGACCAGCCCACCAGCACCACCCAGCGCAGGGCGTACGACATGCTCGCCGAGAGCTTCGCCCCCGGCGTCAACGGTCCGCTGATGGTCACCGTCGACACGGCCGAGGGCGGTGACGTCAAGACCGAGGCCGCTCGGGTCGGCAAGACCGTCGCGGGCATGAAGAACGTCGCGGCCGTCACCCCGGCCATGTACGACAAGGCAGGGACGACCGCCATCCTGACGGTCGTCCCGGTCACCGGGCCCGACAGCACCCAGACCGAGGATCTGCTCGCCGACATCCGCGAGCGCACCGACGACAAGGTCATGGTCACCGGCTTCACGGCCATGAAGGTCGACGTGTCGCAGAAACTCGACGAGGCCCTCGTGCCCTACCTCGGACTCGTCGTCGGCCTCGCCTTCCTCCTGCTGACCCTCGTTTTCCGCTCGATCCTGGTCCCCCTCAAGGCGGCGCTCGGGTTCCTGCTGTCCGTCCTGGCCGCGCTCGGCGCCGTCGTCGCGGTCTTCCAGTGGGGCTGGCTTGCCGATCTCATCGGGGTCGAACAGCCCAGCCCGATCATGAGCATGATGCCGATCTTCCTGGTGGGGGTCGTCTTCGGCCTGGCCATGGACTACGAGGTGTTCCTGGTAGTCCGCATGCGAGAGGCGTACATCCACGGCGAACGCCCCGACCAGGCCGTCGTCACCGGCTTCCGCCACGGGGCCCGGGTCGTCACCGCCGCCGCGATCATTATGATCAGCGTCTTCGCCGGCTTCATCGAGTCGAACGACGCAATGGTCAAGATGGTCGGCTTCGGCCTCGCCATCGCGGTTCTTTTCGACGCCTTCGTGGTCCGCATGACCGTCGTCCCGGCCGTGCTCGCCCTGCTCGGCCGCCACGCCTGGTGGCTGCCGAAGTGGCTCGACAAGGCGCTCCCCAACGTGGACGTGGAGGGCGAGGGCCTGACCAAGCACCTCGAAGGCGGACACCAAGCACGCCACGAGGAGAGCGAGTTGACGCGCATCTGAATTCCCAGTACTCCCGAGGGCGTCTCTTGGAGTGACAGACGGCCTCGGTCATCGCCCCGGGCCGTGGGGACGGGACTGGCGGCGGTGTATGAGCCCGGCAGTGGTGGCAGGAGCGGCACACCACTGCCGGGTGACTCTCTGTGTGCCCGGCTCGGGCGCGGGAGCGTCGTTACTCAGGTTGAACTCGCGGAGTCCGATGAACTGATCATGTCGCAGTCCATGATCAGGCCGGTGGGCGGTAGGCAGCCGTCGATCAGGTGGGGCCGGTACTGGATCTTCTTCAGCTTCCGTTTGATCACGCGGGTCAGGTGGGTGAGGTCGGCCGCAGCGAAGTCGGCCAGGTGCCGCTTGAGGAGCGACCAGATCCCCTCGGTCGGGTTCAGCTCCGGTGCGTAGGAGGGCATCTGGACAATGCGTAACCAGTCCTTGTGCTCCTCGGCGAAGTCCGCCAGCTCCTTGACCAGGTGCACGTTCAGATTGTCCCAGCACCACACCACGGGGGTGCCGAGCTGCACGTGGGTCATGACGATCAGATCGCGGTACCGGCGCCAGGAGAACGCCTTCGGCTCGCCCCGGCGCCCGTGCCAGATGTGCAGCTTGAAGAAGAAGCGGGACCGGTGTCCGGCGCGGTAGCAGACCACTCCGGCGATGTTGACCCGTCCGCGGTTGCGGCCGCGCACCCGCACCACCGGCCGCTGTCCGCGCGGGGCCCAGGTGTGTCCTTTCGACGGCCTCAGACCCTGGCCCGCCTCGTCTTCGAAGCAGATGTGGGCGCCCAGGTGGGCCGCGGTTCCTTTACCTGCGGCCACACCTTGGCCTTCCACACCTCGATCGCCTCCTCGTCGCGCTCCAGTGCCCGCCGCACGGGCACCTGGGCGGACCAGCCGTGCCGCCGCAGCAGCTTCCACACGCCCTGGATGGTGGTGGGCGGGCTGGAAGTTGACGTACACTCGTAATAGCATGACCGTAAGCCAATGAGGCGCGGCTCTCTCGGCCTTCGGAAACGCCGAGGATGTGCATACAGAATCGAGGCTCTCCGTGCGTGACCTCCGTTCCAGTCAGCCGCGGACCAGCTGAGTGCACCGGCGTCGGGCGAGGTCTCGAGTGAGGAACTGTTCGAGGTCTACCTGAGCCGCATCGACGCCCACAACGAGACGCTGAACGCGATCGTCGCCCTTGATGTCGAGGGGGCCCGGCGCGAGGCCAGGAACGCCGACGCGAGGGTCGCGGTCATTCTGCACGGCAGCGAGACGGTTCTGCCCCGCGGCTGGTGATGCCGCGGACTCGGGCCGCTTTCCCGGTCCGGCCCAAAGCGCCGTGGGGCGTCGCCGGCCGGTGTCACTCGGTCAGCAGAACGCGGAGCTGGGCGCGGATGTCCTGCACAACCTCCTCGGCGCTGGAGGCAACGTTCACACTCGCGGCCATGCTGATGAACATGATCGCGGACACGATACGCGCCAGCGTTGCAGCGTCACTCTCGTCGCGCCGTTTGTCGCGGCGCAGCACGGCGGCGATCGCGCGCTCGGTCTGGCCGACGAAGGTGAGCGCTTCGCGATGGCGCGGCTCGGTGGGGTCACCGAAGACCATCTCGCGCAGGTAGGTGCGCCCGTTGTCGATCTGCACGCGGTTGCGCTCCACGATCGGCCGGACGATCGCGGTCACCGCGTCCAGCGCGTCCGGGATGTTCCCGGCATCAGCTCGACCCCGCTCCAGGGCTTCGGCGTAGAGAGAGTTCTGCACCAGCAGCAGGAGCTCGCCCTTGCTCTTGACATAGAGGAACAGCGTGCCGGTGCCGATGTCCGCCCTTTCGGCGATCTGCTGGGTCGTGACCTCGTCGACTCCGTGCTCGGCGAACAACTCGCAGGCGGCGGCGGTGATGCGGTCGAGCTTCTGCTGCTTGTTCCGCTCGCGCCGACCACCCGGCTGGGGTCTCTCAGACATGCGTACGTCCTCCCGGGAACGATTTCTGACTGAACTCAGTTATAACTAGAGTCGTAACTGATTACGCTCAGATTCTATGCCCCACCGGGCCACCGGTTTCGGGATCCGCACCCGAAGCGTCTGCGCCCCAACGCAAAGGAACGCACATCTCATGGCCCTGTCTCCTTCCCTCTGGCAGCCGTTCGTCCTCGGTCGAGTCAAGCTTCCGCACCGGCTGGCTATGGCCCCGATGACCCGCAGCCGGGCCAACCCGGACGGCACTCCGGGCGAGCTGATGGCGACCTACTACGGGCAGCGTGGCCCGCTCGGGCTGATCATCACCGAGGGTGCTCAGCCGTCCGAGGACGGCCAGGGCTACCTGAACACGCCCGGCATCTACACCCCCGAGCACATCGGCGGCTGGCGGAAGGTCGCCGACGCCGTACATGCCGGCGGTGGGACGTTGTACATCCAGCTGATGCACGTGGGCCGGATGTCGCACCCGGACAACACCCCGCACCACCGTCAGCCGGTGGCCCCGTCGGCGATCTCCGCCGACCAGGACATGTCCACCGCGACCGGGCCGCAGAAGACCCCGGTGCCGCGGGAACTGACGACCGACGAGATCCAGACGGTGATCGGTGAGTTCCGGCACGCCGCGGCCTCCGCGATCGCGGCCGGCGCCGACGGGGTGGAGATCCATGGGGCGAACGGGTACCTGCTGCACCAGTTCCTGTCCCCGAACGCGAACGACCGCACCGACGGCTACGGCGGCTCCGTCAAGAACCGGTCGCGGTTCGTGATCGAGCTCGCCCGCGCGGTCGCGGAGGAGGTCGGCGCCGACCGGGTCGGCATCCGCA
>NZ_JBQQCE010000529.1:0-6486 GCF_052245645.1 Streptomyces sp. KR55
GTTCCGCAAGCACCCGGCCCCCGTCGCGCCGCCTCCGACTGCCGGGAGCACCACGCCTCGGGCCCCCGGCGACCCGCCGATTCTCCAGGCCGAGGCCGCCTCGGACGCGGCGGCCTGGGCGGCCGTCCGGCGGGACACGCTGCGCGACCTCCTCGCCGAGCACGGCGCTGTCACGGTCCGGGGCCTCGGTCTGCGCACCCCGGCCGACGTCGAGTCGGTCCTCCACCAGGTGGCCGACCGTCCGGCGACCGAGCGGGAGGCGTTCGCCGCCCGCGACCGCCACGCGGAGGGCGTCTACTCGTCGTCGGCGTGGCCGCCCAACCAGCCCATGTGCATGCACCACGAGCTCAGTTACGCGCTGGAGTTCCCCGGCCTGATGCTGTTCGCGTGCCTTCAGCCGCCCACCGCGGGCGGTGCCACCGCCGTGGCCGACTCGGCCGCCGTGCTGCAGGCGCTGCCGGCCGAACTCGTCGACCGGTTCGAGCGGGAAGGCTGGCTGCTCACCCGCACCTACACCAACGAGATCGGTGCCACGCTGAGCCAGTCCTTCGGCACCGAGGACCGCGACGCCATCGAGGCGTACTGCCGTGCCAACGCCATCGACTTCTCCTGGCAGCCGGACGGCTCACTGCGCACCCGGCAGCACCGACGCGCCGTGGCGCGGCACCCGGTCTCCGGCCGGCGCTGCTGGTTCAACCAGATCGCGTTCCTCAACGAGTGGACGATGGCGCCCGAAATACGGGAGTTCCTCATCGAGGAGTACGGCCCCGACGACCTCCCCTTCAACACCCGCTACGGCAACGGCGACCCCGTGCCCCGGGACGTCGTCGAGCAGATCAACAACGCCTACGACGCGCACACCGTACGCCGGGCCTGGCACTCCGGAGACCTGATGCTCGTGGACAACATCCGCACCGCGCACAGCCGGGACGCGTACGAAGGACCGCGGAACGTGGTGGTCGCCCTGGCGGACCCGGTGCGTCAGGACCACCCCGCGGCGTCGACCGGGAGGGCAGCGGCATGATCATGGTGCGTCCCGCCTCCGAGAAAGCGGCCCGGGCCGAGGTACCGGCCGTACCGTCCTTCGCCGTCATCCCCGGGACCCAGGTCAAGAGCGTCCTCGACGGACGTGAGAAGGCTGTGGTGGAGGTCGTCGAGGCGACGTACCGCCTGCACGGGGCAGGCCGTACGGTCAACCCGCCGTCCTCCTTCCTGCGCTTCCCCGACCGGCCGTCGTCGCGGATCATCGCCCTGCCCGCCTCGCTCGGCGGCGAGAGCCGGGTGGACGGCCTGAAGTGGATCTCCAGTTTTCCCGCCAACGTCGCGTCGGGCATCCCCAGGGCGTCGGCCGTGCTCATCCTCAACGACCCGACCACGGGCTACCCCTTCGCATGCCTGGAGAGCTCGATCATCAGCGCCGCCAGGACCGCCGCGTCCGCCGCTTCGGCGGCCGACCGGCTCAGCAGGGGACGACCGCGCCCCGCCCGCCTGGGGTTCGTCGGGGCCGGTCTGATCGCCCGGTACATCCACACGTACCTGGAGGGCACCGGCTGGTCCTTCGACGCCATCGGTGTGCACGACGTGTCCGCCGACAGCGCGGCGGGGTTCCGGACGTACCTGGAGCAGTCAGGAGCCGTCGGACGCGTCACCGTGCACGGCAGCGCGCGGGAGCTGATCCGCCACAGCGACCTGATCGTCTTCGCCACCGTCGCCGACCGGCCGCACATCGACGAGCCGTCGTGGTTCCGCCACAACCCGGTGGTGCTGCACGTGTCACTGCGCGACCTCGCGCCGCAGGTGCTGCTGTCGGCCACCAACCTTGTCGACGACATCGACCACTGCCTCAGGGCCGCCACCTCACCGCACCTCACGGAAAGCCTCACCGGCAACCGCGACTTCCTGCTCGGCACGCTGGACGACGTGATGGCCGGCCGGGTGACAGTGCCGGCCGACCGGCCGGTGGTGTTCTCGCCGTTCGGCCTCGGCGTGCTCGACCTCGCGGTCGGCAAGTTCGTCTACGAGGAGGTGGCACGCTCCGGCGAACTGCGGATCATCGACAACTTCTTCCATGAACTGCGCCGGTACGGCTGAGAACGGCTCACCACCCGCCGTTCGGCCGGTGTTCCGGTCACGGACTCGGAGGCCATCGTGCCCGTCATATCCGTTCCCCAAGCCTTCAACGAGGAGGATCTGTACATCGACCTGGAGCCGATGTTCGGACACCGGCTGTTCCTCAAGTGCGAGGGGTTCAACTTCGCCGGTTCGATCAAACTGAAAGCCGCGACCGAGATGGTGGAGTCCGCCGAGCGGAGCGGCATCCTGACCCGGGACTCGATCCTGGTGGAGTCCTCGTCGGGCAATCTCGGTGTGGCCCTGAGCGTGATCGCGGCGAGCAAGGGCTACCGTTTCGTCTGTGTGACCGACTCCCGCTGCAATCTCGCCACCCGGCAGATGATGGAAGCCTTCGGCAGCCAGGTGCACGTCGTCTCTCACGAACACGCCACCGGCGGTCTCCTGGGAGCGCGGCTGGAGTACGTACGCGGCCTGTGCGCCGCGGACGACCGCTATGTGTGGCTGAGCCAGTACACCAACCCCGACAACTGGAAGGCGCACTACCTCAGGACGGCGCCGGCCATCGCCCGCATCTTCCCGCAGCTGGACGTGCTGTTCATCGGGGTCGGCACCACCGGCACCCTGATGGGGTGCGCACGCTGGTTCCGGTCCTGGAACCGGCCGGTGCGGATCGTCGCCGTGGACAGCGTCGGCTCCGCCATCTTCGGCGACCCGCCAGGCCGCCGTATGATCCCCGGCCTGGGCATGAGCGTCCGGCCGCCGTTGCTCGACGAGGCGTACGTGGACGAGGCGGTGCGCGTCGAGGAGGCCGACACCATCCGTACCTGCCGGAACCTGGCGAAGCGGGGCTTTCTCTTCGGCGGGTCGACCGGCACGGTGGTCAGCGGGGCGATGAGCTGGCTGGCCCAGCACGAGACCCCAAGCCTCACGCCGGTGGCGATCGCCCCGGACCTCGGCGAGCGCTACCTCGACACGATCTACCAGACCAACTGGGTGCAAGCCCTCTACAGTGACGAGGCCCTCGTCCCGAAGGCGCCACCCGACCACGCTGTCACGGCCCGCGAGCCGAGCACGGCGAACGGCCGGGCTCGCTGACAGACATCCGCTCACCTGCCCTGAAAGACGTGCGACGAAAGGCGGCCGACCCCATGCCTCGCAGGCACCCGGCCGAGGAACCGGCGTGGGCAGCCCCACATCCGGTGCTGCCGCCCGAGCTGCTCGTCCCCGCCGTCTGGGCCCGGCCGCTGACACCACCCCGCTCCGGCCGGCCGCCACAACTGTGGCTGGCGCGGGTGGAGGTCTTGCGCGACGTCGTCGCCCCGCTTGCCGAATCGGTGCTGGACAGCGGCGAAAGGGCGAGAGCGGCGGCGCTCCGCTCGGCGGCGGACCGGGACGGTTACCGGGTCGCGCACATCGGGCTGCGACTGCTCCTCGGCGCCTACCTCGGCATCGAGCCCGCGAACGTACCGCTGGTGCGACAGCCGTGCCCCATGTGCCGGGCCCCGCACGGCCGGCCCGCCGTGCCCGGCGCCGACCTCTGCTTCTCCCTCTCCCGGAGCGGCGGGCTCTGCCTCCTCGCCTTCGCGGCCACCGCGGTCGGCGCGGACATCGAGCAGCTTCCTGCTTCCGATGTCGTCGCCGACGTCGGTGCCATACTGCATCGCCGGGAGGCCGCCGAGCTCGCCGCCTGTCCGCCGGAGCGGCGTCCCGCTGCCTTCGCCCGTGCATGGACCCGGAAGGAGGCCTACCTGAAAGGTCTCGGCACCGGACTCGGACGCGACCTCCGCCTCGACCACCTCAGCACGTCACCGCACGCACCCAGCCGGGTGCCGGGCTGGGTGATCCACGACGTCGCTGCCGGTCCGGGTCACGCGGCTGCCGTCGCGGTCGCTGAGGCACCGCCGGCGGAGCGACCACGGTGACGCCTCCTCACCTCCTCACGCGGGCACCGGGATGATGGCGAGCAGGTCGGAGGTCGGCTGGGGCGAGCCACCCGCGGGTTCGACGGTCACACAGACGGCGGTGGCCTCACCGAGCCGCCCTTCGAGGACCTGTGCCTGAGGGCCGCCCGCGGAGGACACCAGGCCGGCGGGCCGGTACCGCCCCTCGTACCCGTACCAGAGTTGGTAGACCCGGTCGTCGGTGAGGGGTGGCAGGCCCGAGGTGATGAACGCGGTCCGGCTCTGGGCCCGGGAGGCGATCACGCTGGCCGTCGCGCCGTGCGGCATCCGGATGGTACTGATCGTGGCGTCCGCGGCGGCCAGGACATCGGCGAGCGCCTCGCTGCCGCCACGGACGTCGGCGACCTGCTCGCGGGCGGTGTCCGCCTCGGAGTGCTGCCACCAGGCGACACCCCCCAGAGCCGCGGCTGCCGCCACGGACGCCGCCAGCGCCAGCGCGAGGCCCCGCTGCCGCCGGCGATGTCGCCGCGAGACGACAGACCGCTCCTGACGTACGGTCGCGATCCGTGCGAGGACACCGCGGCGCAGGTCGGCGGAGGGAGTCCGAACCTCGACGGCGCCCAGCCGGGCGGCGGTCTGCGTCACCTCGTCGGCCTCGCGCCGGCACGCCGCGCAGCTCGCCAAGTGGTTCTCGAAGGCGGCCTCCTCGTCGGGAGGCAGAGCGTGCAGTGCGTACGCGCCGACCTCGCTGCAAGGGGCGTCGGAGTCGCTCATGATCCGCCCTCCAGACACTCACGCAAGCGCTGCAGCCCCTGACGCATCCGCGACTTGATGGTCCCGACGGGAGTGGCCAGGGAATCGGCCACCTCCGCGTAGGTCAGCCCTTCGTAGTAGGCCAGTACCAGGGGCAGCCGCAGGTGCCCGGCCAGCTCGGACAGACAGCGGAAGACGACCCGGTAGTCCTCGCGAACCTCGACCTCCTCGGCCACCGCGTCGAAGGGCCGCTCATGCTCCAGGGCCGCGGTGCGCAGCTCGCGGGCCCTGCCTGCGGCGACGGACCGCACCCGGTCCACCGCCCTGCGGTGGGCGAGGGTGAGCACCCAGGCGCGGGCGGGGCCCCGCTCCGCGCGGAAGCGGGCAGCGGTACGCCACACCTCCACCATCACGTCCTGGGTCACCTCCTCCGCCTGCGCCTCGTTCCTCAGCACCCGGTAGACCAGTCCCATCACCAGCGGTGCCAGCGCGTCGTACACGCCGACGAATGCCTGCTCGTCGCCGTCGGCGGTACGGATGAGCAGCTCGTCCACCCGGGCATCGTCCGATGACCGTGTCCGCCGGACCGGCGCGTCGCTTTCCACGTCCGCGTCGTTTCCATGCTTCATGACCGCTCCTCAGCTCTGCTCGACAGTGGCCCCTCCGCGAGGAAGGCGCACCTCGTCCGGAGCCGTCCGCCTGACATATTCACCTTCCTGCCGGAGGCGACCGGGAGCACGGTGGTAAAACGGATGAAGTGGGGTGAACGAGGCCCTTACAGGTTGTTCGGAGCTGCCGCCTCCGCGGATCGACGCAAGGCCTGTCCGTCGCATGCGAAGACTTGCTCAGGAGCAATGCTCAAGACCTGTGGATCGGGCCCGGGAGGACGTACGCGGCGTTCGAGAAGACCTACGGCGCGAGTTCCCCAAAGCCGTCAAGAAGATCACCGACGACGTGGACGAGCTGCTGGCGTTCTACGACTTCCCTGCCGAGCACTGGATCCACCTGCGCACCACGAACCCCATCGAGTCCATGTTCGCCACCGTCCGCCTGCGCACGAAGGTCACCAAGAGCGCCGGCAGCGCGGCCGCCGCCCTGGCGATGGTCTTCAAGCTCGTCGAGTCCGCCCAGCAGCGGTGGCGGGCCGTGAACGCACCCCACCTCGTCGCCCTGGTCCGGGCCGGAGCCCGCTTCGAACGCGGTCAACTCGTCGAACGGGCCGAGGGTCACGCGGCCTGAAATACCTCAACTGATCCACCGGTCTTGACTATTACTCTCCTGCATGCCTCGCATGTCCATGCGCGGATGTGCAGGGGCCTGGGACTGAATGGCAGACGGCGAACCGGTGGGTGAAATCGAGCAGCAGGCGGTTGGCCGGGGAGCCGGCGAGGTCGTGGAGCGGCGCTTCGGTGAACGGGGGCTCGGGGCGTACGACGAGGCTTCCCGGGACCTGCTGGCCGTACTGGCCTCCGCGGTTGGCCAGCGCCATCGCTCCTCCATCGCCCATGGTTGTGGGCAGTGCCAAGGAGCTGCAGCATGCCGTCGGCTCCACGCCGGTGGGCGTGAACGGCGGCCGCGGTCACCAGGTCGCGCACCGCGCTTTCGAAGTCGAGTCGAAGGTCGGCGAGGTGCGGGTATTCAACCCGCACCCATATGGTTTTGTGCCTGCGGCGACGAGGTCGAACTACTGGCGACAGAGGTTGAGTTCGCGGACGCAGGCGGTGGTGTCGGTCATGGGTCGGAAAGGCTCCTGGTGTCT
>NZ_JBQQCE010000053.1:0-30672 GCF_052245645.1 Streptomyces sp. KR55
ACCTCCCCGTGGGACGGCCGCATCGTCGGCAAGGTCAGCGTGCCGACCGCGGCCCAGGTCGAGGAGGCCGTGGCCGCCGCGTACGCCGTCCGGGATTCCTTCGCCGCCACCCCGGCCCACGTCCGCGCCGCCGCCCTCGACCACGTCAGCAAGCGGCTGGTCGAGCGCACCGAGGAGATCGCCCGGCTGATCTCCGCCGAGAACGGCAAGCCGATCAAGTGGGCCCGCGGCGAGGTCGGCCGCGCCGTCTCGGTCTTCCGGTTCGCGGCCGAGGAGGCCCGCCGCTTCAACGGCGGCGAGGCGCAGCGCCTCGACACCGACCTCGGCGGCCAGGGCCGTCTCGCCCTGACCCGGCGCTTCCCGAAGGGCGTCGTGCTCGGCATCGCGCCGTTCAACTTCCCGCTCAACCTGTGCGCCCACAAGGTCGCCCCGGCCATCGCCGCCGGCGCGCCGATCATCCTGAAGCCGGCGCCCGCCACTCCGCTCTCCGGCCTGATCATCGGCGAGCTGCTCGCCGAGACCGACCTCCCGGCCGGCTCCTGGAGCATCCTCCCGGTCCCGAACGAGGCCATGCCCGCCCTGGTCCAGGACGAGCGCCTCCCGGTCATCTCCTTCACCGGTTCCGAGAAGGTCGGCTACGCGATCATGGACTCGGTGCCGCGCAAGCACTGCACCCTGGAGCTGGGCGGCAACGGCGCCGCCGTCGTCCTCGCCGACTACGCCACCGACGAGGACCTCGACTGGGCGGCCACCCGCATCGCCACGTTCTCCAACTACCAGGGCGGCCAGTCCTGCATCTCGGTGCAGCGCGTGATCGCCGACGCGTCCGTGTACGACCGTCTGCTGCCGCGCATCGTCGCCGCGGTCGAGGCCCAGGTCACCGGCGACCCCTCCGACGACACGACGGACGTCGGCCCGCTGGTCAGCGAGGACGCCGCGAAGCGCGTGGAGTCCTGGGTCGACGAGGCGGTGACCGCCGGCGCGAAGCTGCTCACCGGCGGCAAGCGCGACGGCGCCTCCTACGCGCCGACCGTCCTCACCGACGTACCGGCCGACGTCACGATCGCCTGCGAGGAGGTCTTCGGACCCGTCCTCACCGTCCAGAAGGTGGACGGCGAGACCGAGGCGTTCGCCGCCGCCAACGACTCCAAGTACGGCCTCCAGGCAGGCGTGTTCACCCACGACCTCCAGGCCGCCTTCCGCGCCCACCGCGCCCTCGAGGTCGGCGGCGTGGTCATCGGCGACGTACCCTCCTACCGCGCCGACCAGATGCCGTACGGCGGCGCCAAGCAGTCCGGCGTGGGCCGCGAGGGCGTGAAGTTCGCGATGGACGACTACACGTACGAGCGCGTCCTGGTCCTCACCGGCCTGGCACTCTGACGACACCCACGGGCCGACGGCCGGAGCCTGCTGTGCGGGGGCTTCGGCCGTTGTCGTACGTCCCCAATCTGATGTGGGGAAACTGTCGAATTCTGGCTCGTTCCCGTGTGGCGCTGGCAGGCCGCGCTGGAGAAAGTCCGCTCTGGCCGCAGGACTGCGGCCGTATTATGAGCTGTAGCAGGCAGTGACCGGTATCAGCGGGGAGGTCTCTTCATGAGTGCAGCGGAAACTGAGCGCCCGATCCTCCCGCCGATCCGGCCCAGGCTGACGGTCGAGGAACTGCTGGCCGCGAAGAACACCCAGCCGATCCGCTCCCTCGATGACCTGAAGGCGGACACCTTCGAGTCCGACGAGGAGCTGGAGGAGTTCATCGCCTTCACCTACGCCGAGCGTCGGCGCGACGTCGCCTGAGCGGCTGCGATGCAACCCGTCATCCTCGACACCGACGTCGCCTCCCGGACTCACAAGGGCAAGCTCACTGGCCCGCTGGCCACCCGCCTGATCGGCCGCAAGCCGCTGATCACTTTCGTCACCTACGGCGAGCTCACCCAGTGGACCGAGATCCGCGACTGGGGCAGCCTCCGCCGCCAGGAACTCGCCGACTGGCTCTCCGGCATCCCCATCCTGCCCGGTGATGAGGCCGTCGCCGCCACCTGGGGCAAACTGTCCGCCGCCGGAAGGAAGGCCGGGAAGCCGCAGCCTGTCAACGACATGTGGATCGCCGCCTGCTGCCTCACCTACGACCTGCCGCTCGCGACCTTGAATCTCAAGGATTACGAGTACTTCAAGGAGATGCACGGCTTGCGCATCCTCGGAGAGGAATAGCCTCACGCAAACAGGCCGTTGACGGCGACACCGGAGAATTCCAGCGGACACGCACGCGCGCCGATTCGCCGTCAAGTCGCAGGCTTACCAGTTGGAGGCGGCCAGTCCTGCATCTCGGTGCAGCGCGTGATCGCCGACGCGTCCGTGTACGACCGTCTGCTGCCGCGCATCGTCGCCGCGGTCGAGGCCCAGGTCACCGGCGACCCCTCCGACGACACGACGGACGTCGGCCCGCTGGTCAGCGAGGACGCCGCGAAGCGCGTGGAGTCCTGGGTCGACGAGGCGGTGACCGCCGGCGCGAAGCTGCTCACCGGCGGCAAGCGCGACGGCGCCTCCTACGCGCCGACCGTCCTCACCGACGTACCGGCCGACGTCACGATCGCCTGCGAGGAGGTCTTCGGACCCGTCCTCACCGTCCAGAAGGTGGACGGCGAGACCGAGGCGTTCGCCGCCGCCAACGACTCCAAGTACGGCCTCCAGGCAGGCGTGTTCACCCACGACCTCCAGGCCGCCTTCCGCGCCCACCGCGCCCTCGAGGTCGGCGGCGTGGTCATCGGCGACGTACCCTCCTACCGCGCCGACCAGATGCCGTACGGCGGCGCCAAGCAGTCCGGCGTGGGCCGCGAGGGCGTGAAGTTCGCGATGGACGACTACACGTACGAGCGCGTCCTGGTCCTCACCGGTCTGGCACTCTGACGACACCCACGGGCCGACGGCCGGAGCCTGCTGTGCGGGGGCTTCGGCCGTTGTCGGGGGCGGGCGCCCTGGTCATCCCTTGTCAACCGTGGTGGCCCGGGCGGGGGCGCATCAACCGCAGATCCTCGCCCCAGGCGTCCAGCGTGGACCCATGGCCGGCGTCCCGGGCCACCACCTCAACCTGTGCGAAAAGCCGTCGCTGCACGTCCACGTCACCAGTGCCCGCGATCTGTCCGATCGTGGCCAGCAACACGCCCGTGTTCCATTCCGGCAGAGGGAACCTTTCCAGTTCCCACTCCAGGTACTTGTTGTAGGGGCGCGGACGACGATCGAGGGCGAACAGCAGCTCCAGCAGGAAGCCGATGCTGTCGGCCGCATCGAGGCGTGCGGCGAGCGGGTGGCCGTCGCGGGCGTTCTTGACCGACCGATAGAGGGAGTTGGCGTAGGCATCCAGCCAACCAGCTGCCGCTCGCGACGCCTCACCGACATCGAGTCGTCTCTTGGCGGCGATGATCTTTGCGATCTCACCGTCAAGCCTGTCGAACAGGACGCGGCCCCGAGCGAGGGCATACCGCTCCCAGCCACCGAGCCGACGGAAGCTGTCCACCGTCACGACCATGAGGTCCAGCTCGGCGGAACGATGACCATCGAGACCTGCGAGGTCGGTGTTCGCGTCGTCGGTGAGGATGACATAGACATCGTGATCGGACTGCTCGGTGGCCATGTCGTCGTGGGCATGTGAGCCCTTGAGAACAAGCCCGACGACGTCAGGGTCAGCGACGGCTCGGGCGACGAACGCTTCATAGGTCAGCGGCTGCACGTGGTGATCTCCAGTCGGTTCGACGGGTGAGCATGCCTTGCCGCCCTCGCCGTCACACCGACAGGAGGGGGCCGCTCCGTCTGCGGCGGCCATTGCGCCGCCGCCCTGAAGATCAACGCACGTCCGGCACCCTACCCAGCCCTGGCAGTTACTGACAGCCCCTTTTCTTCTGTGCAGCTACTGCTTTGCGGCGCAGTCGGCGAAGTGGGGGCCGGGCGTGAAGCAGCAGAGTCACAGCGCCTGGCGTCAGCCCTTCTCGCCCATCGCGGCGCGGAGCCAGTCCAACGACCCCGTCTCCAGCACTGTGTCAGCGATCGCCTGCCCTGACTTGGTGACGATCCGGCCGCGGCTGTTGTCGATCCACCGCTGAGCGTTGACGTAGCCCTGGTCCCGGTACTCGATGCCCTGGATCATGCACTCCAGCTTGTCGGCATCGCGGGCGCAGACAGCTTCCAGGGACTCCTTTGCTTCGTACTCGGCGACCAGTTCTTGCACGACCTGGGCCAGTCCCTCGGGCATACCCGAGACCTGGTCTGCCGTGATGTCCCGCGGGTCGGCTTCGCCCTCGGTGTACTTCTTGCCGAGATGGTTCACGTCCCCGGTACGCGTTTCCTGGGAGTCGTGCCACACCGCGAGGAACGCTGCCCGGGCCGGGTCGGCGCCTTCGAGCTTCGCGATGATCGTTGCGATCAGGGACGTCCGCCACGAGTGATCAGCGACTGATTCCGGGTCCTTGACACCCGCCATCCACCATCCAGTCCGCTTGGTCTGCTTCAGCGTTCCCGCTTCGAACAGAAAGCGCGCAACCGCCTTCATCTCCTCGGACACCGTCGGCTCCTCTCACGCAGAACGGCTACAGCGCCTACCTCGGCGCAGCTCGCGGACCATGCAGTTGTACAGCGGCGCCTCCTCCCACGGATGGGACACACCGACCTTCCGGTACCCCCAAGCCGCGTAGGCGGACTGGGCCGGCGCCGCCTCCGGCTCGGCCGCATCGTCAGCGTGATCCGCTCGGCGCCCAGGCATTCGAGGAGCCGGGCGTGGAGCTCGGCGGCGATGCCGCGCCGACGCCACGGCTTCCGTACTGCGAGTTCGGTGATCACGAACGTACGCCGGCCATCCTCGCGGGTGAAGTCGTCCGGGAGAGTGACGTCCTGGAGGTTCTTCCACCAGCGGGTGTCAGGGGCGAGGTAGTAGCCGTAGGTGAATCCGACGACGTTCTCCTCCTCGCGGGCGAGGACGAGGCGCATGCCGGGACGCTGGGCCTGCACCTGGTAGTGGTCGATGAACTCGGCGACGTCGCGGGGTCCCTCGCAGTAGGGCGGCTCGACGTAGACCTCCTCGTAGGCGGGGAGGAACGTGTCAAGCTGGGCGGCTGCGTCCGGTCCCTCGTAGCGCTCGTACGTGATCTCGGTCATCAGGCTGCTTCCCTCTCGTCCGAGTAGTCCCTCAGCGTGCCGGCGGCCTCGCCCCTCCCCCCCCGCGTCCCCGGGCTGCCTGATGAAATGCCGCCCGCGACCGGTCGTGTCTCGCGCGCGGGCGCGGGTGCGCGCGGGCACCGCGTCCCACCGGCACCGCGCCCGGTTCATCAGGGAACGTCCCATGCGCGCGTAACCGGTTCCGCCCCCTCCCGCGCGTGAGGGCAGTCGACGTCCGCGACCGGTCGCTACGCCCCTACGCGCGCGAGGTGCTTGCCCGGTGTTCAGCGCAGGTCGAGCAGCATTACGTCATGGAGGTCCGCACCCTCCCACGGTTGCGCCTCGCCGACCTTCCGGTACCCCCACGTCCGGTACGCGGCCGCCGCCTCGCTGTCCGGGTGGACGTTGAGCAGCACCCGCTCGGCCTCGATGCCGTCGAGCAGGGTCTCGTGCAGGCGCCGCGCGATGCCCTGCCCGCGCCACGGTCCGCGCACGGCAAGTTCCATGAGCCCGAAGGTGCGGTTTCCGTCCTCGCGCCGCATGTCGTCGGGTACAGGCTCGGTCAGTTGGTCCCACCACCGGGTGTTCGGACCGAGCGGGTAGCCGTACGCCATGCCGACCGGCTCGCCGTCCTCGGTACGGGCCAGGGCGCCGCGGAAGGTGGCTTTTCGGGTCTGGGAGCGGAAGCGGCGGAAAGCGGCCGCGACGTCGTCGGCGGTCTCGTCGTACGGCGGTTCCGCGAACGCCTCGGCGTAGATCAGCCTGAACGCGTCCTCGGCCTGAGCCGCGGCCGGTCCGTCCATGCGCTCTATCCCGATGGTCCCTTGCTGCGTCATGTGGTGCCTCCTCGGACGGCTTCGCGGATGCGCTCGCCGCACTCGCGCGCCACAGCACTGTCGACCTTGGCCGCGGACCTCTGAAACTCCCGGATCTTGCCGAGCAGGCGAGGAGAGGAGATCCCGCCGCACGCGGCGAGAACGGCGCTCATCTCCGCGCACGCTTCGTCGACCTCCCCGGCGTCGAGGAGTACACCCGCGAGTTTCACGCGGTACGAGGCGCTGTTGCGGGCGAGGTCGCCGCCGATACCGCGCACTGCGGCGCGCAGGAACGGCACGGCGCGTCTGGGCTGCTCGGCCCGCACGTACATGTCCGCTGTGGCGTAGTCGACCTCGAACGGGCCCACGAACCGCGCCCAGCTGGGCACCTCGGCGTCGGTGTCCGCGCGCCCCTGGTGACTGACGGCCCGGCTCAGGGCACGGCGCGCCCCGGCGAGGTCTCCCGTGTGGGTGGCCACGTTGGCATCCCGGAGCGCGATCACCAGGTGCACCGTGTGTCCGGCATCCGCGCGCGTGGCGAGCCAGTAGGCGTTCTCGACCGCGCTCGCGGCCTCCCACGCCCGGTCTGCCTTGATCGCGAGGAGTACAAGCGTCTCCAGCACGGAGACCTGTAGCAACGGGTTGTCGACGAGTTGCGCCGCCGCGAGTGCTTCCATGCAGGCGGCGCGCCCCTGATCGATACGCCCGCCGTCGTAGCCGTACCACGCCCGGTGGCCGTGCAGTTCGGCGAGCATCGTCTCCAGCTCACGGCCGATGCGGCTGGTGTACGAGGCGGCCCTGAGGGCACCCGTGATCTCGCCTTCGATGCGGCTCGCTTGCGTCATGGCCGGCACGCTGCCCGCCGTGTGGTCCGTCTGGTACAGGCCGTCGAGCCTCGCACGCAGCCGGGCGATGTCGGCCGTGCCGACCCTTGGGCCCGGCCGGGCAGGAACAAGGGCCGCCGCGGCGAGCGCCCCGGCGTCGGCGACGAACGTCCTCCGCTTCACCTCTTCAGGGTCACTGATCGGCGCCGAAACCGTCACACGATGTGCAGGGACGTCGAACCCCATCTCGGCGAGCGGTACGCCGAACATGGCCTCCAACACGGTCTGCTGACTGGGGTGGGGGAGCGGCGGGGGCTTCTCGCGCTCCCAACGGCGGAGCTGCCGCACGCTCACCGACGCGTCGACACCGAGGTGCGCGGCTTCCCATGCGAACGCCGTCACGAAGGATTCTTGCGTGTACCCGGCGGCATGCCGTAACCGCGCCAGTCTGCTCACGCTCGTGTCGGCCATGCGTTTCCCCCTGCGACCACGGACTGCCCTCTCACGGTAGTGACTTGGCCTATACAGCGAAGGCGAAAGCGTCCGCCCAAACGTCCGGTCGCTCGTTGCCCGCAGCGCCGCCCGAGCCGGTGCACTGGTCCTACACCACTTCAGCACCCGTTCTGAGCTGCGGAGAGGACGCACGCATGCCGCCGCCGAAGACGCTTTCCCCGGCCATCAGCCCCCAAGGAGAGAGCAACAACGATGCAACACAGCCCCACATGGACCCGCAACCTCAGCGAGCCGAAGCTACTCGCGGCCGGTGAGGACTGGGACGCCGTCCGCGTGTCGGCCGACGTAGCGGTGCGCGCGGTCCGCGACTTGGAGGCACGCGGCTTTCCGGTCGGGCCGGTGTTGCACGACCTGTGCAGCGAACAGGCGTACTTCCTCACCCCACCCGGCACCGCGCAGGACTGGGAGCAGGACGGAACGCGAGCGCTCGGCTCGGGCTCATGGGTCGTCCTTGCCCCGCCCGGGTGGGACGGCCTGTTGCGGTGGGTGCGCGACCCGACGGACGGCCCCGCCCATACCCCGGCCGACGACCTCGCAGCCGCCCTGGCCGACGCCATGGCCACGGCAGAGGAGGCGGCGCGGTGAACCACGCAGAACCGGTCCGCTACGCCGGGCCGAGCCCACTCGAGAAGAGCGGCTACCGCACGGGACTGCACTGGAACACCAACAGCCGCGCCCGCGCGCGGGCTGCCGACACGTCGCCGTGGGGGGAGGGGACGACAACTCCGCGCGTACTGCTCAACGGAGCGAAAGTCGGCCGGGTTCTCACGGAGTGCTTCAACTACGTCAGAGACCCCGAGGGGTGAGCCGATGACCCGGCAGGCAATCACTCACCCCCGGACCGAGGACGTCGCCGCCTGGCTGCTTCAGGCGGCCCGGAACGAGCGTGCGCACGGCCATTCCCGCATGGCGCAGATGGAGGGGACGCGTTGACGGACACGGACGAGCGGCCCGTCGACGTCGCCACGACAAGGCGGCACTACGAGGCTGGATTTCAGTGCACGTCCTACGCGGAGGCGGAGCGGCTGCACGATCACCTGGTCGGCGACATGCGGCGTCTCATCCCGGAGGTGGAAGCGCTGAGGCCAGGCGTGCAGGGCGACGGGCTCTCCCTGCTGGAACTCGTCATCAGACGGGCTCGCGAGCACCTGGAGATGGAACCCGAGACGTGGCAGTCGGCGCCTGTCGCCCAGGTCTACGACCTCGCCACCTGCACCCGGGCGTTGCTGACGCTCTACGAGTTCCCGGGCCTGGTCAGCGAGGCCCCCACAAATCCCGTCGGCATGTGACGTGCCGGAGGGTCTGACCTCCGGCGGTCCGCCTTCCTCTCCGGGCGGCCGCAGCTGTCTCGTGCATGTACAACTCGCAGCCGAGCAGACGCTGTGCACATTGCAGTTCGCGTGGAAACCTCTGGCTAATGGGAACCATTTTCATATACGGTGGGGCCCGACGACGCAAGCTCGCCGTCCCCGAAGGGGCCCGGCACCGATGCCTTCCGGTGCCGGGCCCCCTTCTCTGCGTCGGCCTGGTCCGGACCCTCAACCGGAGAAGCCGACGTGCGCGAGCCGTAGTGGGCCGCGCAGTCTGAGATGGACGTCGTGCACGCCCTCGGCGACGATGCCGGCGTCCACGGTGGTGTAGTCGTACGGCCCCGAGGGGGGCGTCTGCAAAGTCGCCAGGGTCGGTCCGCCGTCCAGGGACAGCTCGATCGTGCCCTCGCCCGCCACCTGCACGGACACCTCCGTCACGCCGGCCCTGAAGTCGCAGGCACGGTAGATCAGTTCGCCGGTCCCGTCCGCCGCCGGCGTCACCGCGTCGCCGGACGTCTTCGTCCGGTCGACGATCTCGATGCCGCTCTGCTCGTCGAAGTCGGCCGCGTCCAGGCCGAGTTCGGTGACGGGGCGTGGCGTGGTGGGCTCACCGGTGAGCGTCACGGTCGCGCGAAGGCGGATGTCCTCGCTGGAGGCGCCGACCAGGACGTCGTACGGGCCCGGCTCCAGACGCCAGCTGCCGTGGGCGACGTCCCAGAACTCGAAGGCGGTCAGCGGCAGTTCGAAGGCCAGCGCCGCCGTCGCGCCGGGGGCGAGCCTCACCCGCCGGTGCCCGAGCAGCTCGCGGCGCGGCCGGACCACCGACGGATCGGTGGCGCGCGCGTACAGCTGGGCGACCTCGTCGGCGGTCATGTCGCCGGTGTTGGTGACGGTGAACGAGATGTGGGCGGTGTTGCCCTCGATGCGGGCCTGCACATCCGCGTACGAGAAGGACGCGTAGGAGAGGCCGTGGCCGAAGGGGAACAGTGGTGTCCCCTCGAAGTACAGGTAGGTCTGCCGGCCGCCGATCACGTCGTAGTCGAGGAGGTCGGGCAGGTCGGCGTCGTCGGCGTACCAGGTCTGCGGCAGGCGTCCGGCGGGGGAGACGTCACCGGCCAGGACGCGGGCGAGGGCGGTGCCGGCGGCCTGGCCGCCGTGCGCTGTCCAGAGCACGGCCGGGAGGCGGCCCGGGTCGATCGCGTACGGGTAGGCGGAGACCAGCGTCAGCACCGTGCGCGGGTTGGCCGTGCGGGCGGCGCGCAGCAGGCGTTCCTGGTGGGCGGGCAGTCGCAGTGTCGTACGGTCCTCCGTCTCACGGCCGTTGATGTGCGGGTCGTTGCCCGCGATCACCAGGACCACGTCCGCCTCCGCGGCGGCCCGCGCCACCGCGTCCTCGCCGCGCTCGGCGACGACCAGTTCGAAGATCTCCGGGTTCTCCTCGGCAACCTTCACGCCGTCGGCGGCGACAGAGACGGGGTGGCCCGTGCCCAGGTGCCTGAGGAGGTGACCGTTCTCGTGGGGTTCCAGGCGGAATGTCTCCTGGACGACCCAGCCGCCGGGCTGGTCGGCGGAGGCGCGCAGGTAGCCGTCGTCGGCGACGGAGAGGTAGCGGCCGTCCGGTGCGCGCAGGGTGAGGATGTCCTCGCCCCAGTCGACGAGGGCGAACTCCGTGCCGGTGGCGTCGGTGGTCAGCGGCGGGAGGTCGGTGCGGCCGGCGAGCAGCGCCGGGTCGAGGGCGCCCTCGGCGCCGCGGACCTGGTCGTCGGCCTCCTCGGCGGGCGGCACATGGAGGAAGGTGCCGTCGCCCGCCCTGAGCAGCACCCGGTCCACGCCCTCCGCGAACTGCACACGCTCGGCGCCGAACCGCTCGTACAGGCCTTCCAGAGGTGTGGACCGGTGCAGGAGGGTGCCGCTGTACCAGTCGAGCTTGCACTCGTCGGCGAGCAGACCGACGACCGCGATGCGGGTGTCGGGGGCGAGTGGGAGCAGATCGTCGTTCCGGAGCAGGACGATCGCCTGCTCGGCGGCCTCCTGGGCGAGCGCACGGTGCTCAGGGGTGTCGAAGGCGCCGATTTCGTCGTATCCGTCGAACTCGCCGAGCCGGAAGCGGACCGAGAGCTGGCGGCGGACGGCGGAATCGATGTCGGCCTCGGTCAACAGGCCCTGAGTCAGGGCGCCTTGGACGCGCGCGACGATCTTCGTGCTGTCCGTGCCGTGGTCGGTGAAGCTGTCCACGCCGGCGAGCAGCGCGGCAGCGGTCGCCTCCTCGTGCGTGTCGTAGTAGTGCTCGAAGTCGACCAGGTTGGAGGGCGCGCCCGCGTCCGAGCAGACCAGCAGGTCCTCGTCGGTCCAGGTGCGCAGGTGCTCGCGCAGATACGGCGAGACATGGTTCGGGCGGCCGTTGACCAGGTTGTAGGCCGGCATCACCCCGGCCACCGCGCCCGCCTCGACGGTCTCGCGGAAGGCCCGCAGGTCGTACTCGTGCAGCACGCGCGGGCGGACGGACGACGACGAGGTCGCCCGGTCCGTCTCGTTGTTGTGCGCGAGCCAGTGCTTGAGGACGGGCGCGGTGCGCCAGTACGTGGGGTGGTCGCCGCGCAGGCCGAGGGTGTAGGCGATGGCGATCGCCGAGGTCAGCTTGGGGTCCTCGGAGTAGCCCTCCTCGTTACGGCCCCACAGCGGGTGGCGCAGCAGATTCACCGTCGGCGACCAGACGTTGAGGCCGACCCGCTCGTCCTGGGCACGCATCGCGCGCACCTCCCTGGACACCGCGTCGCCGACCCGGCGTACGAGATCCGGATTCCAGGTCGCGCCCAGGCCCACCGCCTGCGGGAACACCGTCGCCGGGCCCATCCAGGCAACTCCGTGCAGCGCCTCCTGTCCGGTGCGGAAGGCTGCGATGCCGAGCCGTTCGACGGCGGGCGCGAACTGGTGCAGGAAGGAGACCTTTTCGTCGAGGGTGAGTCGCGACAGCAGATCGTCGATGCGCTTCGCGAACGGCAGGTGCGGATCGCGGAAAGGCGGCGTAGGCGGCGTTTGTGCGGTCACGTGGGGTTCCCCTTGCGATGGAGCGGCGAGGCGCTTTCGAAGCGCTTCGATGCTCATTCGGCGTACGGGCGGGTGTCAAGACACCTCGGGGCAACAACTCCGGCTCCCCGTCGACATTGCATGGCGCATATGAGGTCGGTTCGATACCCCAAACCTCGGAGGAATGTTGGGAGCGACCCTTGTGCACCCCCGGGTGTTCACTTAACCTCGCAGCAACATCGAAGCGCTTCGACGGCGAGGGCCCTGCCGCCGGGAGGTGCGCATTCCTCGCATTCGTCGGAGCACCGCTTCAGCTCAGCCAGTTCCACTCGAGACACCGCAGCCGACGGCCACCGCCGGGTGTCCTGGTGCGCCACGAAGGGTTGACGCAATGACGCCGAACGCCGCTTCCGCCTCCTCCGCCCCGAGCCGGAGAAACTTCCTCGCCTCCACGGCGGTCGCCGCCGTCGCGGTGGGCGGGGGAATGCCGCTGCTGGCCGCCTGTGGCGGTTCGGGCGGCGGGTCGCGTGAGGGAACCACGTCGGGCAAGGACGCCAAGAAGCTGCTGCCGGCGTACGTGGCCAGCAACGTGGTGACGCCGGACATCCCGGCCAAGAACGGCTCCGCAGCCGGCTTCATCAGCAAGGTGGACCTCGCGGAGCTGAAGACCTCGGTGCCGAAGAAGCTCGGCAAGGGCGGCAAAGTCACCATCATGTCGCCGTTCTGGGGCTCCCCGCCGAAGGGCGACAACGCCTACTACCGGGCCATGAACGACCTGATCGGCGTCGACGTCCAGTGGCAGAACCAGGACGGCAACACCTACGACCAGAAGCTCGGCGCGGTCCTCGCCTCCAGCGACGTGCCGGACGTCGTGGTCGTCCCCGGCTGGAACATGGGCGGGAAGATACCCAGCGCCATCATCAGCAAGTTCGCCGACCTCGGTCCCTACCTCTCCGGGGACAAGGTCAAGGAGTACCCGAACCTCGCGGCGATCCCGACGGACGCCTGGCGGCGCTCCATCTTCGGCGGCAAGCTGCGCGGCCTGCCGATGCCGGCGCCGTCCGCCCCCTCCATGGTGCCCCTGTACCGGCAGGACATCTTCGAGAAAGAGGGCTACGAAGTCCCGAAGTCCTGCGACGAGTTCATGGCCCTGGCCAAGGAGATCACCAACGCCAAGGCCAAGCGGTGGGCCTGCCTGGACATGAAGTGGACCGCCTTCCAGGCCTTCGGTGTGCTCTCGGGCGCCGAGAAGCCGCTCGGCTGGAATCTCGTCGACGGCAAGCTCGTCTACCGCGTCGAGACCGAGGAGTTCCTCGAGGCGCTGGAGTGGTCCCGCAAGCTCTTCGCCGCCGGGGTCGTCCACCCCGACTCCAAGATGGGCAAGAACGCCCCCGACCCGGGCCCCAAGTTCGCGGCGGGCGAGTTCCTGATCTACCCCAACAACATCTCCCAGTGGTGGAGCCGCACCGCCGAACAGGCCACCCAGAACCCGGACTTCAAGATCTGGGGCATGGACGTCTGGGGCCACGACGGCGGCAACCCCACCCTGTGGGCCGAACAGCCCGCCGGCATCTTCGCCTTCGTCAACAAGAAGGCCTCCGAGTCGGTCATCCGCGACGTGCTGGCCGTCGCCAACGTCACCGCGGCGCCGTACGGCACCAAGGAGTACATGATGACCAACTACGGCGTCGAAGGCACCCACTACACCGTCAAGGACGGCGTCCCCACCAAGACCGACCAGGGCAACATCGACGTGCTGAACGCCTACGTCATGGTCGCGAGCCCCGCCGCGACCCTCGCGCACCCCGACTTCCCCGAGGTCGCCAAGGGCCAGGTCGAGTGGGAGCAGCGGATGGGCGCCTTCGCCAAGAAGTCCTCCTTCTGGGGCATGCAGATCACCGAGCCCGCCCGCTACACCAACCTCTCCAACGACTTCGAGCAGCTGGAGGACGACATCGTCCGCGGCCGCAAGAAGATCAGCGACATGCAGCAGGCCGTCTCCGACTGGAAGAGCAAGGGCGGCGACAAGCTCCGCGACTGGTACCAGAAGATCCTCGACGAGAACGGCAGCGCGGCCAACTGATCCGGGGTTCGAGGCAAGGAGAAGGCCGTGTCCCACAGCACGGTGCCTCGGAGCAGGGCCGAGGCGAAGAGGAAGACTCCGCGTGAGGAGACTCCGGTGGCGTCCGGCGGCGCCACCGGGTCCGAGGGGAAGCGTTCATCGGGGAAGCTGAGCCTCAAGGTCAGGTTCAGACGCGACCGGCTGCTGCTCCTGATGACGCTGCCGGCCGTCCTGCTGGTCCTGCTCTTCAACTACGTGCCGATCCTCGGCAACGTCGTCGCCTTCCAGGAGTACGACCCCTACATCAGCGACAACGGCATCGTCTCCATCCTGAACAGCCCCTTCGTGGGCCTGGAGAACTTCCAGCGGATCTTCGAGGACTCGGCCTTCTGGAACGCCGTCCAGAACACGCTGATCCTGTTCTTCCTCCAGCTCGTGCTGTTCTTCCCCATCCCGATCCTGCTCGCGCTGCTCATCAACAGCGTGGTCCGGCCCAGGGTGAGGGCGGTCTCGCAGGCGATCCTCTACCTGCCGCACTTCTTCTCCTGGGTGCTGGTCATCGCCGTCTTCCAGCAGCTGTTCGGCGGCGCCGGGATCTTCTCCCAGCTGCTGCGCCAACACGGCTACGACGGTCTCGACTTCATGACCGACCCGAACACCTTCCCGCTGCTGATCACCGCGCAGAGCGTCTGGAAGGACGCCGGCTGGGGGATCATCGTCTTCCTTGCCGCGCTGGCCTCGGTGAACCCGGACCTGTACGAGGCCGCCGCGATGGACGGCGCGGGGCGGTGGCGCCGGATGTGGCATGTCACGTTGCCTGCGCTGCGTCCGGTGATTGCTTTGTTGCTGGTGTTGCGCGTCGGTGATGCGCTGACGGTCGGGTTCGAACAGATCCTTCTGCAGCGTGATGCCGTCGGACCGGGTGCGGCGGAAGTCCTCGACACCTTCGTGTGGTGGAACGGCGTGCGCAACCAGGACTTCAGCTACGCGGCCGCCGCCGGCTTGATCAAGGGTGTCGTCAGCCTCGGACTGGTCCTCGCCGCGAACAAGGTGGCCCATCTCATGGGCGAGCAGGGGGTGTACAAGAATTGACTGCTCCTCTCCTTGAAGGGGTGAGGATTCCTGGCTCAGGCCGCCTCCTGGAGCGGCGCTCCAGGAGGTCTCACGCCTTCGACACCAGCCGGGGTCAGACCAGCCCGGACGAGCATCACGTGGGCGGAGTTCTTGTCCCTGGAGGACACAGTTCCGCAGGCGATGCAGGTGTACGTACGTTCCGAAAGAGGAAGTGCGTGCTTGGTTCTCGCTCCGCACATTGCGCAGTCCATGGTGGTGTGCGCGGGGTGCACGAGGCGGACGTCGCGCCCGTGCTTGCGGCCCATCTCGATCAGGGCTTGCTTGGTTGCCCCGATAGCGGCATCCGCTGCCTTCCGGGCCATTGTCGATTTGGCGAGGAACTTGGGCTGGAAGTCCTCCACGGCGATCGCGTCGTGGTCGGTCACGACCTTCTTCGCCCACTTGCGGGCGGTGTCCTGTCGCTGGCGGGCGATCTTCTTGCAGGTCTTCGCCCTCAGTCTCTTCGCCTCGCGGTATCCCTTCGAGCCGCACTGCCTCCTCTTCGGCTTGCGACGGGCCATCATCCGGTCGTACCGGGTCAGTTTTGCCCTGGCCTTCAGACCGTACTGGGAATGGGGCAGGTCGTGGGCGTCGCTGGTGGTGGTCGCCGTTTCCGTCACGCCCCAGTCGATACCGATCGCCTGCCCCGTAGTAGGGAGCGGCTGGACGTGGGCGGCTACGACGAAAGAGGCGTACCAGTGTCCAACGCTGTCCTGGTACACCCGCACCGAGGAGGGATCGGCGGGCAAGTCCCGCGACCACACCACGGTCACAGAGATGCCGCCCGCGAGATGCAGGCGGCCGTCCTTGAGACGGAAGCCACGGCGGGTGTAATTCAGGGTGGGCAGCGCCTCGTGCTTTTTCTTGAACTTGGGCATCCCGGCGCGGCGGTGCATCGGAAGCCGCTCCTTGATGTCCTTGAGGGCCTTCGCGCGGGACTTGCTGAAGTCTCGAATCACCTGCTGCTGAGGAACCGAACAGCCGTCGGCCAGCCATGGGGTCATGGCCCGGGCTTCAGTCAGCATTCTGTCCAGGCGGGCCGGGCCGCACGTCTCGCCGTCGGCGTGGGCTTTCTTCGAGCGGGCCACGCATTCGTTCCAGATCCAACGGCAGCGGTCCGACTCCGCGAGAAGTGCGGTGCGGGCCTTCGACGACATGCGAAGTCGGTAGGTGTACCGGGCGTGCCCGGTCTCCTTGACCAGCTGTGGTGTCGTCATGACACCACGCTAGCACTACAGTTGAGGTCATGGACCATGAAGTTCGCATCACACTCCGACTGCCTGCCGACCTCCACACCTGGCTGGTCACTCAGGCCAAGTCCTCGCGCAGGTCTCTCAACTCCGAGATCGTCTATCGCCTGGAGGGGGAGCGCGCCGTCACTGAGGTGGGCAGCGATTCACCCTGACGACGCATCGCCCTCCTTCGGCCTGCTCTTCAGGAGTCCGCTTGCTTCCCGCTCTGGCGACCGGGTCATTCTTGGAGGTTTCCGGTGACCGCCGTCATAGACAAGCCGGTGCGGGAGCCTCGTTGGTGGGCGGCGCCACCGCGGCCGACGTGGGAGGAAGAGCCTTCCAAGGCCGGCCTCGCGGGCAAGGGCCTCGCTCTGACGCTGGCCTGCCTTGCGATTCTCTTCCCGCTGTGGATCGTGGTCGTCACCAGTCTCTCCTCGCGCAAGACCATCGACGAGGCCGGCGGACTGGTGATGGTGCCCAAGGGCATCACCTTCATCGCCTACAAGGAGCTGCTGAGCGGCGGTCAGGTCACTCGGGCGACGATCATCAGTCTCCTCGTCACCCTGGTCGGCACGCTGTTTTCGATGACCGTGTCCGTGCTGTGTGCGTACGGACTGTCCCGGACCGGGTCGCTCGGGCACCGCTGGATCCTGATGACACTGCTGGCGACGATGTTCTTCAGCGCCGGGCTCATCCCGACGTATCTGCTGGTGCAGACCCTGGGGCTGACCGACACCTACCTCGCGCTGATCCTGCCGAGTGCGATCAGCGTCTTCAACATCCTTGTGCTGCGGGGCTTCTTCATGGGGATCTCGCAGGAGCTCATCGACAGCGCCCGCATCGACGGGGCCGGTGACTTCCGGATCCTGTGGCAGATCGTCATGCCGCTCTCGCGGGCCGTCATCGCGGTGATCACTCTGTTCTACGCCGTGGGGTACTGGAGCGCGTGGTTCAACGCCTCGCTCTACCTCAACGACCAGGACATGATGCCGCTGCAGAACGTCATGATCCAGCTGGTTCAGAAGCAGGAGGCCCCGGTCGGACTGGGGCAGGCGATCAAGACCGGTCAGCTGTCGGGGCTGGCCGTGCAGATGGCGGTCATGGTCATGGCTCTGCTGCCCGTGGCTGTGCTGTCGCCCTTCGTCCAGCGGCACTTCAAGAAAGGCATGCTCACCGGAGCGGTTAAGGGCTGAAGCCCGAGCGGGTGGGGTTCGGGGAGCTGCGGTTGTGTTTTGGCCGCGGGTTGGTTGTGGTTGGTCGCGCAGTTCCCCGCGCCCCTTTGAGGTTTCTCTACGTCCCCCCAATCTTCCAAGTCGAGGTATGTCATGCGCACGTCCCGACCCAGCAGACGCGCCGTCCTTGCCGGGACTGCCGCCGCGCTCGCCGTCGTTCCCGTCCTCGGAAGCCCGGCACAGGCAGCCCGAGCCTCGGCCGCCTCCGCCTACCGCTGGCGCACCGTCGTCATCGGCGGCACCGGATTCATCACCGGCGTGCTGTTCCATCCCTCCGTGCGCGGGCTCGCCTACGCCCGTACCGACATCGGCGGCGCCTACCGCTGGGACGACCGGGCGGCCCGCTGGACCCCGTTGACCGATCACCTCGGCTGGGACGACTGGAACCTGCTCGGCGTGGAGGCGATGGCGGTCGACCCCGCCCACCCCGACCGGGTCTACCTGGCCCTCGGCACCTACGCCCAGCCCTGGGCCGGCAACGGCGCGATCCTGCGCTCCGAGGACCGCGGCGCCACCTGGAAGCGCACCGACCTGACCGTGAAGCTCGGCGCCAACGAGGACGGACGGGGAGCCGGCGAGCGGCTGCTCGTCGATCCGCGGGACAGCGACACCCTGTGGCTGGGCACCCGGCACGACGGTCTGCTCAAGTCGACCGACCGGGGCGCCACTTGGGCAGCCGTGACCGGCTTCCCGGCGACGCCGAGCGCCTCCGGGCAGGGGGTCACCCTGCTCGTCGCGGCCGGGCGGGCCGTCTACGCCGGCTGGGGTGACGGGGACGGGAGCTCGCCCCACCTCTACCGGACCACCGACGGCACCACCTGGCACCCCGTTCCCGGACAGCCCACCGGCACGCACGCCAAGGTCCTGATCCGTGCCGCCTACGACCGCCACACACGCGCGCTGTACGTGACGTACGCCGACGCCCCCGGCCCCAACGGCCAGTCCGACGGCAGCGTGCACAAGCTGGCCACGGCGACCGGCACATGGACCGACGTCACGCCGGCGAAGCCGGGGAGGACCACCCCCGACGGGTCGGCCGACAGCTTCGGCTACGGCGGCGTCGCCGTCGACGCCCGTCGCCCTGGCACCGTCGTCGTCTCGACCAACAACCGCTGGGCCGCCGTCGACACGCTCTACCGTTCCACGGACGGCGGTCGCACCTGGACGTCCCTCAAGGACTCCGCTGTGTTCGACGTCTCCGAGACTCCTTACCTCAAGTGGGGTGGTGACGAGCCGAAGTTCGGCTGGTGGATCCAGGCGCTCGCTGTCGACCCGTACGACTCGAAGCACATCGTCTACGGCACCGGCGCCACCCTCTACGGCACCCGTGACCTGAAGAACTGGGCCCCGCAGATCCGCGGCCTGGAGGAGACGTCCGTGCGCCAGCTGATCTCGCCCCCGGTCGGAGAGGCGCACCTGATCAGCGGACTCGGGGACATCGGGGTGATGTACCACGAGCGGCTCACGGCGTCCCCCTCCCGCGGCATGGCGACGAACCCCGTGTTCGGGTCGGCGACGGGACTCGCGCAGGCCGCGGGCAGGCCGGCGTACGTCGTGCGCACCGGGTGGGGCGATCACGGCAACGGCGCCTACTCGAACGACGGGGGCCGGACCTGGGCGCCCTTCGCGGCCCAGCCCGACATCGCCAAGAGCGCACCGGGGCCGATCGCCACCAACGCCGACGGCAGCGTGCTGCTGTGGTCCTTCGTGCACTGGGACGGCACGAAGTACGCAGCCCACCGATCCGCCGACAACGGCGCGACCTGGTCCGAGGTCTCCTCCTTCCCGAAGGGCGCCACGCCGGTCGCCGACCCGGCCGACCCGACGCTCTTCTACGCGTACGACACCGACACTGGAACGCTGTACGCCAGCACTGACAGTGGCCGTTCCTTCACCGCCCGTGCGGCCGCCCTGCCCTCCGGGGACAGTCAGTTCAAGATCGCTGTTGCTCCCGGGCGCAGTGGCGATCTGTGGCTCTCCACCAAGTCGAACGGGCTGTGCCGCTCCACCGACGGGGGCGTCACCTTCGCCAAGGTCGACAGCTGCTGGGCCTCGCACACCGTCGGCTTCGGCAAGGCCGCCGACGGCGCTGCATACCCCGCGATCTACCAGGTGGGCTCCACCGAGGCCATCACCGCCGTCTACCGCTCCGACGACGAGGCGAAGACCTGGGTGCGGATCAACGACGACGCCCACCAGTGGGGCTGGACCGGCGAGGCCATCACCGGCGACCCGCGCATCCACGGCCGCGTCTACCTCGCCACCAACGGGCGCGGAATCCAGTACGGGGAGCCCGTCTGATGCCGACCCGCAAAGGCCCCGCGCTCACCGACGCCACCCGCGGCCGCATCCTCTTCGGCGGCGACTACAACCCCGAGCAGTGGCCCGAGGAGACCTGGCTCGAGGACGTCCGCCTGATGAAGGACGCCGGCGTCAACTCCGTCACCCTCGGCGTCTTCTCCTGGGCGAAGCTCGAACCCCGCCCGGGAGTACGGGAATTCGGCTGGCTGGACCGGCTCATGGACCTGATGCACGCAGCCGGCATCGGCGTCGTCCTCGCCACCCCCACCGCCTCACCGCCCCCCTGGCTGGGCCGCCTCCACCCGGACACCCTGCCCCGCGACGCCGACGGCCGCGTCGAGCACTGGGGCGGCCGCCAGCACTTCTCCCACTCCAGCGCCACCTACCGTCGGCACGCCGCCGCCATCACCGAGGACCTCGCCGCCCGCTACGGCGCCCACCCCGCCCTCACGATGTGGCACATCAACAACGAGTACTGCACCTTCGACTACGGCGACGAGGCCGCCGAACGCTTCCGCCGCTGGCTCCAGGACAGATACGGCACCCTCGACGCCCTCAACACCGCCTGGGGCACCGCCTTCTGGAGCCAGGGCTACGACACCTGGTCCGGCATCCTGCCCCCGCGCCACGCGCACTACCTGAAGAACCCCACCCAGGTGCTCGACTTCCGGCGCTTCACCTCCGACATGCTCCTGGAGTGCTACGTCGCCGAGCGGGACATCGTCCGCCGGCGCTCCCCGCACATCCCGGTCACCAGCAACTTCATGCCGCTGTGGATCGGCCAGGACGCCTGGCGCTGGGCCGAGGAGGAGGACGTCGTCTCCGTCGACCTCTACCCGGACCCGCGGGACCCGCTCGGCGCACAGCAGGGCGCGCTGGTTCAGGACATGACCCGCTCCCAGGCGCGTGGCCCCTGGATGCTGATGGAGCAGGCGGCCGGCCCCGTCAACTGGCGCGGCGTGAACCACCCCAAGCCGCGTGGCCTCAACCGGCTGTGGTCCCTCCAGGCCGTGGCGCGCGGTGCGGACGCCGTCTGCTACTTCCAGTGGCGGCAGTCCCGGCAGGGCGCGGAGAAGTTCCACTCCGGGATGGTCAGTCACGCGGGGGAGCAGGGCCGTACCTTCCAGGAGGTCAAGCAGCTCGGCGCCGAGCTCGCGAAGATCGGCCCCGAGGTGACGGGCAGCCACCTGGAAGCCGAGGTCGCGATCCTGCACGACTGGCACTCCTGGTGGGCCGGCGCCCAGGAGGGCCGCCTGTCCACCGAGGTCGACCACCCGGCCGTCCTGGGCACCTGGCACCGCGCCCTCTGGGAGGCGCACCTCACCACCGACTTCGCTCATCCCGAGCACGACCTGTCCGGCTACCGCCTCGTCGTCGTCCCGCAGCTCTACCTCCTCACCGACCGGGCGATCGAGAACCTCCTGACGTACGTCCGCGGGGGCGGCACCCTCGTCTGCGGCTTCCTGACCGGCGTCGCCGACGAGGACGACCGGGTGCGGCCGGGCGGCATGGACGGCCGACTGCGCGAGCTGTTCGGCATCCGCACCCTGCACGAGTGGTGGCCGCTGGACGCGGGGGAGACCGTCGAGTGCGACGGCTTCCGCGGCACGCTCTGGTCGGAGGAGATCGAAGCCGCACCGGACGCCGACGAGACGATCCCCTACAAGGGCGGTGAACTCGACGGACTGCCCGCCGTCCTGCGCAGGGGCAGCGCCTGGTACGTCTCCACACTCCCGGAGCCGGACGCCCTGAAGGACCTGCTCACCCGCGCCGCTGCCGAGGCCGGCGCCCGCCCGGTCGTCGACGGCCTCCCCGCCGGGGTCGAGGCGGTACGCCGCGGTGAGCTGCTCTTCGTGCTCAACCACGGGCGCGAGCCGGTCACCGTCCCCGTCCCGGGCACCCTGCACGACCTGCTCACCGACACGTCCGTCACCGGCGAGGTCCGCCTGGACCGCTACGGAGTGGCGGTGCTGAAGCCATGACACGGTCCGGCCCCGTCCACGGCACCTGGGAACCGCACCCGGCCGTCCGCTGGGAGGACGCCTTCCTGAGCGGCAACGGCCACCACGGCGTCCTCGTGTTCGGAGATCCGAACGACGACCGTGTCATCGTCACCCACCACACCCTCGTACGCCCCAACGGCGGCGAACGCGCCCGCCCCCCGCACCTGGCCGCCGACCTCCCCGCCCTCCAGGACCGTCTGCTCGCCGGTGACCTCACCGCGGCGGAGGGCTTCACGGACGGACGGCCGCTGCAGTGGGTGCAGCCCTTCCATCCCGCCTTCCAGCTACGGCTGCGCAGACCGGCCGGGGACGTGCACGACTACCGGCGACATGTCGACTTCACCACCGGCGAGGTCACCGCCCGCAGCGCCGACTGGACCGGCCGTGTCTTCGTCTCCCGCGCCGACGACGTGATCGTCCAGCAGATCGCGGGCCCGGGACTCACGCTCGACATCCACCAGGACCACCAACTCCCGGGCACACCGGCCGCGCTGGCCCTCAGCCACGGCACCCTCCTCACCCCCGAGGGCGCCGCGCTGACCCTCCGGGCCGGCTACCCGGACAGCGACCGCGCCTACACCGGAGTGACCCTGGTCGCCGTCACGGGCGGCACGGCGACCCTGGTCCCGCCCGGGGTGCGCGTGACGGGAGCCGAGTCCGTGCTGCTCCTCACCCGGGTGCGCCGGCACACCGGCGAGCTGGACGTCGTGGAAGAGACCCGGGCCCTGCGCGAGCTCCTCACCGAGCAGCCGTACGACGATCTCCTCGACCGCCACGCACGCCTCCACCGCACCTCCTACACCCGCGTCACCCTCGATCTGGCCGCCGACCCGGCCGACCGCGCCCTCCCCGGCTCCGAGCTGATCGAACGCCCGCAGAGCCCAGCCCTCCTCGAACGCCTCTTCGCGGCCGGCCGCTACCACCTCCTCTCCTCCAGCGGCCTGAACCCGCCCCGTCTCACCGGCCTGTGGACCGGCGACTGGAACACCGCCTGGTCCGGCGCCTTCACCACCAACGCCAACCTCAACCTCCAGACCGCGTCCGCCGCCTCCGCCGGACTCCCCGAAGTTACGGAAGCCCTGGCAGCCCTGATCCAGCGCCAGCTTCCCGACTGGCGGGAGAACGCCCGCGCGATCTACGGCGCCCGAGGCGTCGTGGCGCCCACGCACACCGACGGCGAGTCCGGATTCACGTACCACTACAGCCGCGAATACCCCCTCCACTTGTGGACCGCCGGCGCCGACTGGCTGCTCAAGCCCCTCGTCGACCACGACGAGACCCGCGGCGAACGCGATCCCCGTACCGCCGCCGTCCTCGCCGAAGTCGCCCGGTTCTACGAGGATTTCCTGACCCGGACCGACACCGACGGGCATCTGGTCGTCGTGCCGTCCTACTCGCCGGAGAACCGCCCCGCCAACGCGAGCTGGGGCTCGGTCAACGCCGCCATGGATCTCTCCGCGGCCCGGCACGCCCTTCTCACGGCGGCCGAGTACCACCCCGGACAGGCCCCGCGTTGGCGCGCCCTCGCCGACCGCCTCCCGCCCCACCGCATCAACGCCGACGGCGCCCTCGCCGAATGGGCCTGGCCCGGCCTGGAGGACACCTACGACCACCGTCACCTCAGCCACCTCTACGGCGTCTGGCCGCTCGACGAGATCGACCCGTACGACACCCCCGACCTGGCGGCCGCCGCCCACCGGGCGCTGGAGCTGTGCGGCGCCGAGAACGACTCGGCGCACGGCCATCTGCACCACGCCCTGATCGCGGCCCGGCTGCGGGACAGCGAGCGGGTCGCGCGGGCGCTCGCGAGTGTCCTGGACGGCGACTTCTTCCACGCCTCCCTGATGAGCGCCCACTACCCCCACCGGAACGTCTACAACGCGGACGCCGCCCACGCCCTCCCGGCGGTGCTCATCGAGATGCTCGTGCAGTCGACCCCCGACCGGCTGGTCCTGCTCCCCGCGCTGCCGGCCGGCCTCCCTGCGGGCGAACTCCGGGGAATCCGCACCCGGTTCGGCGCCGAGCTCGACCTCACCTGGAGCCCGGACGACGCCACCGCCGTCCTGCGGCCCACCCGCACCCAGCGCATCGAAGTCAGGACTTCCTCCGGCGCACAGCCGCTCGACCTCGTCGCCGGAGAGGCCTGCGTCCTCACCCTGGGGGCGCAGGAGACCCCGTAATCCCCCCACCCATGGAAGGGACACCATGGCATCAAGCACGCTCGGCAAGGTCACCAAGGCCCTGCTGGCCCCGGCCCTCGCGCTCGGCGCCACCGTCGGCCTCGCCTCCGCCCCCGCCCACGCCGCCGTCTGGAACTCCTGCGACCAGTGGGGCAACACGAACCTGAACGGCTACACGCTCTACAACAACATCTGGGGCAGCGGCGCCGGCAGCCAGTGCATCTGGGCCAACTCCGGCACCAACTGGGGAGTCTGGGCCGACCACCCCAACACCGGCGGCATCAAGTCCTACCCCAACTCCAAGAAGGTGATCAACAAGACGATCACCTCACTCGGCTCGCTCACCAGCAACTACAACGTCACCGTCCCCTCGTCCGGCGCGTACAACACGTCGTACGACATCTGGGACACCGACTACGACTACGAGATCATGCTCTGGGTGAACTACAACGGAGCCGTCGGCCCGCTCGGCACCTCGCAGGGCAGCGTCACCCTCGGCGGCCACACCTGGAACGTCTACAAGGGCAACAACGGCGCCAACGAGGTCTTCTCGTTCCTGCGGACCTCCGACTCCACCTCCGGCACCGTCAACATCCTCCCGATCCTGAAGTGGATCAAGGACACCAAGGGCTGGATGGGCAACGAGACCATCGGCGACGTGCAGTTCGGCTACGAGGTCACCTCGTCGTCCGGCGGCCTGGACTTCATCACCAACAACCTGACGGTCAGCAGCAGCTGACAGGCGATCAGGGTTCGGTCGGCCGTGCCGTCAGGCGCGGTCGACCTCGGCCCGCAGGGCGTTGTAGTCCGCGAAGGCCGACTCGACGTCGGCGCGGGTCAGGCCGTAGCGGGACAGGTCGTAGCGGTGGGGGCGGGTGCCCTTGGGGCGGGCCGTGACCTCGGGGAGCCTGGCGGCCTCCGCCTCGGTCCAGCGGGCACCGACGGCGGCGTAGAGCTTCGGGGCGCCGCCGACAGCGGGGTCGGACCCGAGCCAGGAGTACGGGACGTCCACCAGGGCCTCTCGCGGGATGGCGGCACGGGACGCCAGGCCGCGCGCCGCGGAGCGGCTCAGCAGTTCGAGCCAGGTGGCGCCGATGCCGTGCAGGTCGACGGGGCGGGTGCTGAGGACCATGCCGTGCTCGATGAGGCTGCAGAACGACGCCATGACGGTGGCCGGGTCGCGGTGGCTCCACACGATCGTGGCATCCGGGAAGACCGTGCGCAGCGCGTCGAGGTTCTCCAGGTGCATGGGGGACTTCAGGATCCAGCGGCGGCGCGGGCGGCCGTACTGAAGGACCTGGTAGACCTGCTTGAGGTGGCGGTAGTCGGGGACGAAGTCCCGCTCGTAATGCCAGGCCTGGTACTCGGGTATGCGGGCCGAGGACAGCGGCATCAGGGCGTGCGGGAGGGCGAAGGTGCACTCCTCGGGACCCTCGGCGACCAGGGGATGGATGTCGCGGAAGCGTGGCGCGAACAGATTGGTTCCCTGGACCAGGTGACGCGCAGGCGCCGTCGCCTTGCGCCGCCGGCCGGGCGGTACCTCCAGGTCGGGCGTGAGCAGCTCCCACAGCAGGGGGCTGCGGTGCTCGTCCGAAAGGGACAGCACGCCGTGGGTGAGCGTCGTCGCGGTGCGCGGCAGGCCCACCACGAACACCGGCTTCTCGACCGGCTCCTGCTCGATCGCGGGACACTCGGCGATCAGCCGCCGGATCCGGGCCCGGTTGGTGAGATGCCTGCGGACGTGGGTCTGCGCGGACTGCCAGCCGACCGGAGTGAGGTTCTCGGCCTTGGCCCAACAGCGCAGCAGGAACCGGAAGTCGTCGACGAACTGCTGGTCCCCCTCCGCCTGCCCGGCCTTGGCGACGAGCCGGTCGAAGACCCGGTCGGGCACGCGCCGGGAGCCGAACCCCGGCCGGAGCAGCAGATCGGCCAGGGCGAGGGGGAGCGGAGCGGAGGACATCGGGGACGGCTTCCCTTCGAGGGCGAGACGACGGCAGGTTCGGCGGGGGCGAACGTATCTCATCGAACGGGCTTGCTGTGCCTATAAGTACACAGGGAGGGCCCGCCAGTGAGCTCTGGGAGAGTTCAGTCCCCCGCCTTCTCGGCCAGGAAGGCGCTCAGGTTGTCGAGGAGCATGGTGCTGCCTTGCTCGGCCACGTCGCGTTCTTCGGCGGTGTCGCAGGTCTGGCTGAGCACGATCTGTGTGTGGTGGCTGTCCTGCTCACCGAGCTCCATGGTCATGACCGCGGGCGCGGGCTTGCCGGGTACGTCCATGCCGATCACCAGACGGCGGTTCTCGGCCACGGAGGTGAAGCCATGCGGCCGACGGTGGTCGGTCAACTCCGGTACGTCGTCGGTCTGCTCAAGAACAGCCGCGCCGAGCCCATCCAGCACGAGCTGTACGCGGTGGCGGCCGAGTTGGCCCGTCTCACCGGCTGGACGCACTTCGACGCGCGCCAGTACAGCCAGGCCCGTACGTACTTCGCCGCGGCTCTGCAACTGGCCGAACAGATCGGCGACCGACAGTTCGTGGCCAACGCGCTGGCGTGCATGAGCCTTCAAGCGGCCTACCAGGACAAGCCCGGAGACGCACTGGCGTACGTCAGTGCCGCCCAGGATGAGGCTCATGCCGCCGTCGGGACGACCCCGCGCGTGCTGTCGATGCCGGCCATGCGGGAAGCCTTCGCCCATGCCGCGCTCGGCAACCGCACCGCCACTCATGCGGCGATCTCCGAGGCGCACCGGCACGGCTCCGCCGTTCTGCAGGAACAGCGCCTCGGCGCCGTCGAGAACGGGCCGAAGGCTGTCAGCCGGACCCTATGCGCCCGAAGCGAGCCGGACCAGCAGCACGCCGGGCGCGCGCGGCAGCGACACCCGCAGCCCGTCGCCGTCCCAGACCGCCGAGCCGGCGCCCATAGCGGACGGATGCAGGATCTCCGCACGGACCTCGCGGGCCGCCAAGTGACCCATCCGCAGGCGGAGTTCGGTCTCGCGTGAGGTCCCGGCTTCGGCTTCGCCACCCCGCCGCCACACCGAGACGTACGACGGCCCGCCCGGTACCCGCATCCCCAGCGCCAGCCATTCGTCCGTCCAGCCCGGCAGACCGAGCGGCCAGAACGGCACCGCCTGCGCGAGATCCCCGCGGATCGTCTTGTACGTGTCCACCGCGTCCCGTACGAGCCCCAGCTGGTGCTCCGACATGCGGTTCAGGTGGCCCGAGAGGTGGATGCGGCCGAGCAGTGCCCCGCCCAGCGTGAAGGTGATCAGGTCGTCGTCGAACTCGGGCTGCGGGTAGGCCCAGACGGCGCTCTGCTCGGGCGGGGCCGCCGTGGGAGCCGCGGCGGCGATCGGCGGGTAGCGCAGGGGATCCCGCTGGTCGCTGGTGGACTGGAGCTGGGTGACGGCCAGCGTGGCCCCGTCCATCCGCATCCCGCCCGAGGCGCAGTTCTCGATCACCAGCCCCGGGTGCCGGTCCAGCACCTCGGACAGCCAGTCGAGGTACGCGTGGGCGTGGCCGAGCAGCCCCGCGCCGGGTGCGAGGTCGCCGGCGGCAAGGGTGCCCGGGTCGACCACGATGTTGTAGTCCAGCTTGAGATAGCCCACTCCCCAGTCGCCGACGATCCGGTCCACCGTCTTGTCGAGGTGCGCGCGGGCGGCCGGATGCCGCAGGTCCAGCTGGTGGCGGCCCTGTTCGGCGATGCGCACACCGTCCCGCTGGAAGAACGCCTCGGGCGGGAGCGCGGACGCGACCGGGCTGCGCACCCCGACGACCTCCGGTTCCAGCCACAGCCCGGGCACCATGCCACGCTCCCGGATCCGGTCCAGGACCGCCGCGAGCCCGCCGTCGGGGAAGCGGCGCGACGAGGGCAGCCACTCGCCGACTGCGTCCCACCAGCCCTGTGTGTCGTCGTCGTACCAGCCGGAGTCGATGCAGAAGTACTCCGCGCCGGCCTCGGCGGCCGTGTCGATCAGCGGCAGCAGCTTCTCGGTCGTCGGGTCGCCCATCAGCGTGTTCATGTAGTCGTTGAAGACGACGGGCAGCGCGGTGTGGTCCGGGTGGGGGCGGCGTACGGCGCGGCGGTACGAGGTCAGGGCGCCCAGCGCCGCGTCGAAGCCGTCGCCGAGGGCCAGCGCTCCCGGCGCCGTCGTGAACTCCTCACCCGGCGCCAGCCGGACCCGCCACTGGTGCTCGGCGTCCGTGGGGCCGTTCAGCGCCAGATACGTCCCGTGCGCGCGTTCGCCCAGGTCCCAGCGCCAGCCGGCCGGCGACTCCACCTGCCACAGCCAGGTCCGGCCACCGCCCCGCTCCGTCAGCGCCCCCATCGCCAGATGGCCGTCGGTGGGCCAGCTGCCGCACCCGGCGAGGACGAGGGCGGCCCGGCTGTCGTGCTGGTGGGCGTCGACGTGGATGTCGGCGACCGTGTCGCGCAGCGGCTCGGTGTACCAACGGCACTCCGCCAGCCAGTCGTTGCGGGCCCGGTGCACGTCCAGCGTGTCGGGGGAGGGCAGGCCGCCGAGCAGCAGGCTGCTGACGGACTGGAGGACGAGAGCTTCCGTGCCGTCGTTGCGGAGCCGGACGCGGGAGCGGAGTACGGGCACTCCGGTGGGGGAGGACAGCTCGGCGAAGGCCGTCAGCCCGGTTGCCGGGTCGTGAAGTTCGACGGTCAGCCGGTCCCAGCCTCCGCGCGTACCACTGCGGTGATCCCGGTGACGCAGCCGCGTACCGAAGGCGGTACCGGTGAAGCGCGGTCCGGACCACCCGCTCCCGTGGCCCAGGGCGGTCAACTCGACCAGCGGCAGGGCGGATTCGGGGTCAGCCGACCCGGCGCCATCGGGAACTGCCAGTCGGACCAGCCGCAGTGTCCCGTCCGAGGCGGTCGCGAACTCGGCCTCCAGGCCCGAATGCCCCCAGGAGAATCCGTTCCGCGTCGCATCCGCCGTACCGGTCACGATGCTGCCCCCTCCCGAAACAAGGTGACGTTCGGCAACGCGAGCGCATGGGCGCCGGACATCGACCGGATCGAACTGGGCCGGATCGTCGGCTGAGGGATGTCCGCAGGGCCTCGGCCACCGCATCGCCGGTGGCCGAGGCCCTCCCCTCCTGCATGCCCCGCTGCTACCCGGCGACCGGCAGCGAGGCCCCGTCCCGCAGGAACAGCGGGATCCGGTCCAGCGGGGCGTCGACCGTCACGGCCGCACCGCCCTCGTACGTCTCACCCGTCCACGCGTCCGTCCAGGTCGCGCCCGCCGGGAGATACACCGTGCGGGCCGTGGCGCCCGCCGTCAGCACCGGCGCGACCAGCAGATCGCGGCCGAAGAGATACGCGTCGTCGACCGCCCAGGCCGCCTGGTCCTCGGGGAACTCCAGGAACAGCGGCCGCATCACCGGCAGGCCCTCCTCGTGGGCCTCGCGCATGACGTCGAGGATGTACGGCTTCAGGCGCTCACGCAGCCGCAGGTACTGCTCCAGGATCGCCCCGGCCTCCTCGCCGTACGACCAGACCTCGTTCGGGCCGCCGGTCATCTCCGGGCCGAGCGGCATGCCCGGGTCGCGGAAGCCGTGCAGGCGCATCAGCGGGGACAGCGCGCCGAACTGGAACCAGCGGACCATCACCTCCTGGTACGCCGGGTCGTCCGGGTCGCCGCCGTGGAAGCCGCCGATGTCCGTATTCCACCACGGGATGCCCGAGAGCGCGGTGTTGAGGCCGGCCGCGATCTGGCGGCGCAGGGTCGCGAAGTCGGTGCCGATGTCGCCGGACCACAGGGCGGCGCCGTAGCGCTGACTGCCTGCCCACGCCGAGCGGTTGAGGGTGATGATGTCGGACTCGCCTTCTGCGAGCAGGCCCTCGTAGAAGGTGCGGGCGTTCTCGGCCGGGTACATGTTCCCGACCTCCAGGCCCGGGCCCGCCCAGTAGCGCAGGTTCTCCTGGAAGCCGGGCTTCAGCTCCGGCTCGCAGGCGTCCAGCCAGAAGGCCGTGATGCCGTACGGGGCAAGGTAGTTGTCGCGTACCTTCGACCACACGAACTCGCGGGCGTCCGGGTTGGTGGCGTCGTAGAAGGCGACCTGGACGGTGGAGGCGACCTCCTTGTCCGGCCAGTCGGCGTGCGCCATCGGGCCGTACTGGGTGCCGATGAAGTAGCCGCGCTGCTCCATGACCGGATGGTTCTCGCTCAGCGGGGACACCGACGGCCACACCGACACGACCAGCTTGATGCCGAGCTCGTCCAGCTCCCGCACCATCGCCGCCGGGTCGGGCCACTCCTTCGGGTCGAACTTCCACTCGCCCAGGTGCGTCCAGTGGAAGAAGTCGCAGACGATGACATCGATGGGCAGGCCACGGCGCTTGTACTCCCGGGCCACGGCGAGGAGTTCGTCCTGGGTGCGGTAGCGCAGCTTGCACTGCCAGAAGCCCGCCGCCCACTGAGGCAGCATCGGCGTACGGCCCGTGGCCGCGCTGTAGCGGCGCTGGGCGTCGGCCGGGGCGCCGGCGGTGATCCAGTAGTCGATCTGGCGGGCGGAGTCGGCGACCCAGCGGGTGCCGTTGTGCGCGAGCTCCACGCGGCCGATCGCCGGGTTGTTCCACAGCAGGGTGTAGCCGCGGCTGGAGGTCAGCACCGGGATGCCGACCTCGGCGTTGCGCTGGACCAGGTCGAGGACCAGGCCCTTCTGGTCCAGCCGCCCGTGCTGGTGCTGGCCGAGGCCGTACAGCTTCTCGCCCTCGTAGGCGGCGAACCGCTGCTCCAGGCGGTGGTGGCCGTTGCCGACGGTGGTGTAGAGGCGCGGGCCGGGCCACCAGAAGTGGGCGCGTTCCTCGGCGAGCAGCTCGTCCCCGCCGGCGGTGTCGAGGAACCGGATCAGGCCCTCGGCGTCGACGTGCACGGTCAGCGCACCGACGGTCAGCCGGCCCTCCCCGTCCACGA
>NZ_JBQQCE010000530.1:0-6451 GCF_052245645.1 Streptomyces sp. KR55
CGCCAGCTCAACGCGCTTGGCCACGATGTCACTCTCGCCCCCGCAAGCTGACCGCCATCTCAAGCTCTGGCCAACGAACGCGTCAGCATGCCCGTGACCTGGGGAATTTTCCATTCAGCGTGCTGGCTGACTTCCGTGAGCGCCTGATCCACGGTGATCGCGCCGACCGCCTCCTCGACCTCGCGCTGGCCCGCCTCAAGGACGCCGGGCTCGTGCGCGAACGCACCACGCAGCGCACCGATTCCACCCACGTGTTGGCCGCGGTGCGTGACCTGACGCGGCTGGAGCTGGTCACCGAGGCGGTGCGGGCCGCGCTGGAAGAGGTCGCCCAGGCCGCCCCGCACCTGCTGGATGGTCTGGTCAACGAGGAGTGGGGGCGCCGCTACGGCCGTCCGGTCCGCCTGGGCAAGAACCCCACGAGGCCCAAGACCAGGATCAACACCACCGGCGAGGACGCCGTCCGGCTCCTGGAGTGCCTCTACCGGCACGGGGCAGGCCGCGCGTTCGGCCCTCGCGTCCAAGCCCTGCGGCAGATCATGGTGCAGAACTACTACCGCGACGCCGCAGGCCGCCTGCGCTGGCGCGCTGAGGAGGACGGCGGCCTGCCGCCCTCCTCAGTGGCGGTCGTCTCTCCCTACGACACCTCGGCCCGCTACGCCCGCCGCGGGCAGACCACCCGCTGGAAGGGGTTCGTCGCCCATCTCACCGAGACCTGCGCGACCGAGGGCCCCAACGTGATCACGGACGTGGCCACCACCGCGGCCACCACGAACGACGCCCAAGTGCTGCCCGGCATCCACATCCGCCTGCGGCGCCGCGGCCTGCTGCCCGCCGAGCACCTCGTCGACGGCGGCTACACCTCCCTGGTCCACCTGGAACAGGCCGCCCGGGAACACCAGGTCACCGTCTCTGGGCCGCTGCCGGGCAACCCCACCCGCCAGCACCGCCGCAACGAGGGTTTCGGCCGTGACGACTTCCACATCGACTTCGACCGCCGGCAGGTGACCTGCCCCCAAGGCCAGGTCAGCCGGGGCTGGCACGGCCCCTACCCGACCTCTTCGCCCACTACGGCCCCGCTGATCGTGGCGCGGTTCACCAAGAGCCAGTGCCAGCCGTGTTCGGTCCGCGCCCGGTGCACCACCTCCCGCGAAAGCGCCCGCAACGTGGGCTTCCCACCGCGAGAACTCCGCGACCTGCAACTCCGCGCCCGCGCCGAGCAGCAGACACCCGGCTGGAAGATCCGATACGCGGTCCGCTCCGGAGTGGAGGGCACCGTCAACGAGTTCGCCCACGGCCACGGCATGCGCCGCTGCCGCTACCGAGAGCAGGACAAGGCTCACCTCCAGCACGTCCTGACCGCCATCGCCGTCAACATCGAGCGCCTCAGCGGCCTGCCGCCGACCGGAGAATCATCGCCTCCCCGGCCGCCGACCGCCTTCCAGAACTTCCTGGACCAGCATGGGATCCCCCGGCTGAGGTCCTGGCGGGCCGTCAGCGACTGACAAGATCCCCGACAGAGTCAAGCTGAGGACCTGGTCCGTTTCCTGCCGGAAGCCGGCGCGTCCTGCCCGGCGGCGATCCTGATCCAGCAGATAGCCGGGGGGCAACACCCATTGGGTATTGCCAGGTCCTGCCGTACCACGCATGTGAAGCGGTCACACATTCGGTTGATGTCGCGGTCCGGCGTCTCAGGCGACCATGACGCTGCCCGCCGTGGGGAGAGCGAACGGCCCCACGGGGGGGGCAGCGAAGACGAGCTGACAAGTGGTGGTCGAGCCGCAGGTAAGAACGGGCAGCACGACCGACGCCAGTAGGGTAATTCGGCACCGGTGTTTCCCAGCAGAGAGCGGCTGGACCCACCCGTCACCGACACCGGAACCTCTCCGAACCAGAGGACGGACGAGTCTCATGGCGCTGTTTGAGAAGCGGATCATGCCTGAGGAGACGGTCGCCGCAGGTCCTGTCGCCGGGGCTGGCGGTGCAGCCCCGGCTGCGGTAGTCGTGGCGCCCAAGCACTCGCGTCTGTCCAGTACCGCCAGCGCTGGTCCTGCTCTCGTCGATCCTCGTCTCGATGCTTGCCTCTTCCATCGTGCCAACGCGGCTGTACGCGTTGTACCGAGCCCAGTGCCGGTTCTCGCCCATCCCGACAACCGCGGTATTCGGGAGCTGCGCGGCGTCGACGCTGGTGGCCCTGCTGATGCTGGGCAAGCCGTCGGACTACGCGGGGGCCGTCGTCCCATGTTCTTGGTGTCCCTCGCGTCGCGGGCTGACCGCTCGGCGGCAACGCCGGGCGTGAAGAGTTCCTCATGACCGTCTTGCCCGGTCACCGTTTCTCCAACCCGAGGCGGATTGTGATGAATCGGATGCGTCAGCTCACCGCATGGTTGCGCCGCCGGGATCCGGTCCTGGCCGCCACGCGGCGGGCGGCCAGGACCGCGGTGGTGATGCCCCTCCTCTTCGCCTTGTGCACCCAGGTCTTCCATGCGCCGGTCGCCGCTACCTTCGCTGCGTTCGGTGCATTCTCGATGCTTCTGCTGGTCGAGTTCACCGGTCCCTTGGCCCAGCGGATGCGGGCACATGTGGCGCTCGCCGTTGCGTGGGTGGTGCTGGTTTCGCTGGGTACCCTCGCGGCCCGGTCGGTCTGGACCGCGGCGGTGGCGACGGTGCTGGTGGGCTTCGTCGTGCTCTTCTCGGGCGTGGTCAGCTCGGTTCTGGCCGGCGCTGCGACGTCGCTGCTGCTTGCGTTCATCCTGCCGGTGGCGACCCCCACGCCGCTGGGGCAGTTGCCCGAACAACTGATGGGCGTGGTACTTGCGGCGGGGGCGTCCATGCTCGCAGTCTGGTTGCTATGGCCGAGGCCGCAGGGCGACCCGCTCAGTGCACCAGCGGCGCAGGTCTGCCGGACGGCGGCGGCGCAGCTGCGCGCCGAAGCGGACTACTTCGCAGGTCGGTCCCGCGCAACGGCGTTCCGGAAGTGCCGTTCTTGTGCTGCGGAGACCGAGTCGAGTGCACACGAGCTGCGGCAGGCCTTCACCGCCACCCCTTACCGGCCCACGGGCCTGTCGACCGAGTCTCGGGCTCTGGTTCGCCTGGTCGATGAGCTGACCTGGCTGAGCACGATCCTCGCGGAGGCCGCTCCCGCAGTGGAAGACGGCCCAGTGGGCGCCTCGGAGTCGTCGGAGGTGCGCAGAGCTGCTGCGGAAGTTCTGGACCTGTCGGCGCAGTTGCTCGATGACCCAAACGACTCACCGGAGCGGCTGCTGGCCGGAGCAGCGGAACTTCGGAAGGCTTTGACTGCGCTGGAGGATGAGGCCGTCAGCCGCATGCCGACGCAGGGCGCCGGGGACGCCAGCGAGCCTGACCTGGACACCTTCATCGACAGCCTCGACCTGTCCTTCCGGGCCCAGGGGGTGGCCTTCGTCGTCCTGCAGATCGCGCAGAACGTCAGCGCCGCCCGCGCTGCTCACCAGCGCAGTTGGTGGGATCGCCTGCTCGGCCGCGTGACGGGGGCGCCCGACGGGCCGCTGACCAGCGCAGCGGAGCGTGCGGCCGCGCATGTGGCACCGCACTCGGTCTGGCTGCACAACAGCATCCGCGGTGCCATCGGTCTGGGTATCGGAGTCGTGCTGGCCGACGTGACCGGTGTCCAGCACGCCTTTTGGGTCATGCTCGGCACCCTGTCAGTCCTGCGTTCCAACGCGCTCAACACCGGGCAGAACGTTTTTCGCGCCCTCGGCGGAACTTTGGTCGGCTCGGTCCTGGGCGCCGCTGTTCTTCAGCTCATCGGACACAACACAACTCTGTTGTGGATCCTGCTGCCGCTCGCGGTGATGTTCGCGGGTGTCGTTCCAGCAGCGGTCTCGTTCGCTGCCGGGCAGGCAGCCTTCACACTCACACTGGTGGTCTTGTTCAACATCGCACAGCCTGCCGGCCTTTCGGTGATCCTGTTCCGCATCGAAGACATCGCGCTCGGCTGTGCCGTGAGTTTGGTCGTTGGCTTGTTCTTCTGGCCACGGGGCGCCTCCGCAGCGGTCAGCAAGGCGCTGGCGGAGGCGTACGCCGACAGTGCGCGATATCTGCTCGCCGCGGTGGACTATGCGGTCTCGTGCTGTGCTCTCGGGCCTGCGGCCATCCAGGTTCCGCAGGAGGGCCGACAGGCGGCGGCTGCGGCACGCCGGCTGGACGATGCCTTCCGGACGTACTTGGCCGAACGCGGGGCCAAGGCTGTTCCTCTGTGCGAGATGACGACCCTGGTCGCTGGTGTTGTCGGGCTCCGGTTGGCCGGAGACGCGGTCCTGGAACTGTGGCGGCGGTCCACAGACAGAGCATCGCTCGACGACCGTGCCGCCGCGCAGAAGGAACTGATCATCATGGCGGAGCGGATCCTGCGGTGGTATCAAAGTCTGGCGGACGGGCTGGAGAACGAAGGGCCGGTGCCCGAGCCGCTGGACTCCGACCCGAGAAACAACTCCCGACTGGTTGAGGCGGTTCGCCGTGACCTGCACGATGCGGACGGGCAGGCAACAGGGACCGGCGTGCGCATCGTCTGGACCAGTAACCATCTGGAAGCGGCCCGCCGTCTTGAGGTGCCGATCGCGGCGGCGGCCAGCGACGCTGTCACTCGGATTAACGTGTTCGGATCAGCTTGAGATCCTCGCACGCGGTGGAGAGCGATTATGGACAGATCGAGGTCGGCCGCGTATCGCCGGTTCCTGATCTGGTCCAGCGTCGGCGTGTGGGAGACGACTGCGCGAGGCCGTACTCGACTCGCAGCAACGAGTGCGGCGTCCTCGACCTGTCACGCGTCGTCCTCGACTCCGAGCACATGCGGGCCGAAAGGGAAGGCGAACATCCGGGTCCGAGCCTCGCGGACCGGAGCAAACCGGGTTCCAAGATGCACGTCTCGTCCGACGCGGCCGGGCTGCCCCTGGTTCGTATGCAGCTCCGACGAAGGTGCTTCTCCGGTCGGCGGCCGTCGGCTGAGGCGCTCGATGTTTGCGGCGATGGCTGTGAACACGTGCTGTAGGTGGGCTTTCTGCTGTCCCCGGTAGCGGCAGCGGCGCATGCCGTGTCCGTGAGCGAGCTCGTTGATGGTGCCTTCCACTCCAGAGCGGACCGCATAGCGGGCCTGCCATTCGGGTGTCTGTTGCTCGGCGCGGACTCAGAGTTGCAGGTCACGGAGTTCTCGCGGGGGAAAGCCCACGGTTCGGGCGCTGTCGGTGGTGGTCGTGCAGCGGGTGCGGACCGGGCAGGGACGGCACTGGCTCTTGGTGAACCGTGCCACGATCAGAGGTGCCGCGGTGGGTGAGGAGGTCGGATAGGGGCCGTGCCATCCCGCGCTGGTCTCGCCCTGCGGGCAGGTGACCTGCTGGCGGTCGAAGTCGATGTGGAAGTCGTCGCGGCCGAAGCCGTCGTTCTTGCGTTGCTGGCGGGTGGAGTTGACCGGTAGTGGCCCGGTGACCGTGACCTGGTGTTCGCGGGCTCCCTGTTCCAGATGGACCAGGGAGGTGTATTCGCCGTCGACCAGATGCTCGGCGGGCAGCAGCCCGCGGCGCTTCAGCCGGGTGTGGATGCCGGGCAGAGCCTTCGCGTCGTAGCTGGTGGCGTCGGTGGTGGCCACATCTGTGATCACGTTGACGCCGTCAGGATCACAGGTCTCGGTGAGATGTGCGACGAACCCTTTCCAACGGGTGACATGTCCGCGGCGCGCGTAGCGGGCCGTCGGGTCGTAGGGCGAGACGACTGCGACCGCCGCGGACGGCAGCCCGCCGTCCTCGGCGGTGCGCCAGCGCAGGCGGCCGGCCCCGTCGCGGTAGTAGTTCTGCACCATAATCTGCCGCAGGGCCTGGACCCGGGGACCGGACAGGCGATCCGCCCCATGCTCCCCGACGTGCTCCAGCAGCCGGACGGCGTCGCCGCCTGTGGCAAGGATTCTGGTCTTGGGGCGGGTGGGGTTCTTGCCCAGACGGACCGGACGGCCGTAGCGGCGCCCCCACTCCTCGTCAACCAGGCCGGCCAGCAGGTGCGGAGCTGTGCCGGCCAGCTCTTCCAGCGCGGCGCGGACGGCCTCGGTGACCAGTTCCAGCCGGGTCAGTTCGCGCACCGCGGCCAGGACGTGGGTGGAGTCCGTGCGCTGGGTGGTGCGCTCGCGGACGAGACCGGCCGCCTTCAGGCGCGCGGAAGTCGGCCAGCACGCTGAATGGAAGCCGGGATCGTCCAGTTCCATGGCCAGCGCGTACTTGAAATCGATGCGGCAGCGAACCGCCTCGGCCGCCTGCCGGTCCGACAAACCGAGCAGGAACTGCAGCACACAGACGGTGGCCAGCTAGGGCCTGTCTTCGGTTGTGATCAGTTTCGGGTTTTGGGTCCTGGATGAGGTCGTGGTCCGGTAAGACTCTGGTGTGACACGTGCGCAACTCACCGATGAGGAGTGGGAGTTCATCGAGCCGTT
>NZ_JBQQCE010000531.1:0-6426 GCF_052245645.1 Streptomyces sp. KR55
CGGTGAGCACCCGCGGGTTGACCATGCCGCAGCCGCCGAGCTCGATCCAGCCCTCGCTGGAGCAGGTGCGGCAGGGCCGGTCGGGGTTGCCGACGGACTCGCCGCGGCAGACGTAGCACACCATGTCCATCTCGGCGGACGGCTCGGTGAACGGGAAGAAGTTCGGCCTGAGCCGGGTCTTCATGCCCTCGCCGAACAGCGACTGGACCATGTGGTCCAAGGTGCCCTTGAGGTCCGCCATGGTCAGGCCCTCGTCGACGGCGAGCAGCTCGACCTGGTGGAAGACCGGGGTGTGCGTGGCGTCCAGCTCGTCGGTGCGGTACACGCGGCCGGGGCAGATCACGTAGACCGGCAGCTCACGGTCGAGCAGGGAGCGGATCTGCACGGGCGAGGTGTGGGTGCGCAGCACGACGCCGGACTCGGAACCGCCGTCGGGGCCCTGGACGAAGAACGTGTCCGCCTCACCGCGGGCCGGGTGGTCCGGGCCGATGTTCAGGGCGTCGAAGTTGAACCACTCGGCCTCGGCCTGCGGTCCCTCGGCGACCTCGTAGCCCATGGCCACGAAGACGTCCTCGATGCGCTCCGAGAGCGTGGTCAGCGGGTGGCGGGCGCCCGCCGGTACGCGGTCGTACGGCAGCGTGACGTCCACGTCCTCCTCGACCAGCACGCGCGCGTCGCGCTCGGCCTCCAGCTCGGCCTGGCGGGCGGCGAGGGCCTTGTTCACGGCGCCGCGGGCCTGGCCGACGCGCTTGCCGGCGTCGGCCTTCGCGTGCGGGGGCAGGGCGCCGATCTCGCGGTTGGCGAGGGCCAGCGGGGAGGTGCCGCCGGTGTGGGCGACCTTGGCCTCCTGGAGCGCGTCGAGGGAGTCCGCGGCGGCAAAGGCGGCGAGCGCCTCGTCCCGCATGCGCTCGATCTCTTCCGGTTTCAACGTCTCGACCTCGACAGGGTCGTACGACTTATTCGGTGCCGACATCTCTTCCCGTGCTTCCGATTGGCTGGCTGAAGGTCCCCGTCCCGACTCAGTAGGCCGTCTTCGGGACACAAAGGTGCCAAAGGCCGAGTCTAACGGGGTGGAGGTAGGCGAATGCGCCCGTGGGCCGCTCAGGTCAGATATGCCGGAGCGCTCACGGGCAACGTAAATCGGAACTCGGCGCCGCCACCGGGGGCGCGACCGACCGTGATGATGCCGCCATGCGCTTCGACGATGCCCTTGACGATGTACAGCCCGAGGCCCGTGCCGCCGCGCTTGCTGCCCCGCCAGAAGCGGGTGAAGACGCGGTTCATGGACTCCTCCGGAATGCCGGTGCCCTCGTCGCTCACGGTGACCGACGTGCCGGCGTCCTCTCCCTCGCGGGGGGACGTGGTGGGCGTTACATCAATCGTGACGGTTCCCTCGCCGTGGCGCACGGCATTTTCGATGAGGTTGCTGAGCACCTGGTCGATCTTGTCGGGGTCGGCCCACAGGGCGGGCAGCGGCTGCTCGATGCGCAGCAGGAACCGGTCCGCGGACAGTCCGGCCGCGACGTACGCCTGGATGTGCCGGCCGACGGCGGCCCCGATGTCGACGGGCTGGCGGCGCACCTCCAGCCGACCGGAGTCGATCCGGGAGATGTCCAGCAGCTCCGCGATGAGCCGGGTGACGCGGTCGGCGTCGGCGTCGACCGTCTCGAGCATCAGCCGCTTCTGGTCGTCGGTGAACCTCTCCCACTTGGCGAGGAGGGTGGCGGTGAAGCCCTTGACGGAGGTGAGCGGCGAGCGCAGTTCGTGGGCGACGGTGGCGATCAGTTCGGCGTGGCTGCGCTCGGTGCGGCGGCGGGCCTCGGTGTCGCGCAGGGAGACGACGACGCGGCGGACGGGGCCGGTGGGTTCCGTGCGGACGTACCGCGCCGAGACGAGCACCTCCCGCCCACCCGGCAGCAGCAGGTTCCGCTCGGGCTGCCGGACCCGGATGGCGAGGCCGCCGTAGGGATCGGTCAGCTGCCACCACCGCCTGCCCTCCAGGTCCTCTAAGGGCAGGGCCTTGTCGAGGCGCTGTCCGAGGACGTCCTGCGCGGCAACCGCGGTGATGCGTTCGGCGGCGGAGTTGAAGCAGATCACCCGCCCGTGCTCGTCCGCGACGACGAGCCCGTCGGGCAGTTCGTCGGGGTCGATGCCGAGCTCGGCAGGATCGTCGTACCGGGGCTCGGGCGGGCGCCGTACGTCCCGTCCCCCCGGTGCGCTGCTCGTGCCGACACTCATCCCCGTACCCCACCTCTCAGACGGCGCAGGTGGCCCCCGAGCTGGTCACCCTACTAGCTCTCGGTGACGGAGCGGCAGCCTCCGGGGGCGCGCTGTGCACGGGCCGACGCGTAGAGACATACGGCCGCGGCGGTGGCGAGGTTCAGGCTCTCGGCCTTCCCGTGGATGGGGACGCGGACGACGGCGTCCGCGAGCGCGCGGGTCTCCTCCGGGAGCCCCCACGCCTCGTTGCCGAAGACCCAGGCGGTCGGCCCGCCCATGGTGCCCTTGTCGAGCTCCTCGTCGAGATCGTGCTCCCCGGCCCCGTCGGCGGCGAGGATCCGCACGCCGGCTTCCTTCAAGCCCGCCACGGCCCGCTCGACGGGCACACCCACGGCGACCGGCAGATGGAACAGCGAGCCCACGGAGGCGCGGACGGCCTTGGGGTTGTACAGGTCGACGGAGGCGTCGGTCAGCACGACGGCCTCGGCGCCGGCGGCGTCCGCGCACCGCAGCACGGTGCCGGCGTTGCCGGGGTCGCGCACATGCGCGAGCACGGCCACGAGCTTGGGCCGCGTACGGAGGATGTCCTCGAAGGGCGTGTCGAGGAACCGGCAGATCCCGACGAGCCCCTGCGGGGTCACGGTCGTGGAGATGTCCGCGATGACCTGCTCGGAGGCGAGGTGGACACGGGCGCCGGTGTCACGGGCCAGGCCGATGATGTCCGCGTACCGCTCGGCGGCCTCCACGGTGGCGAACAGCTCGACCAGGGTGTCCGGCTGCGCACCCGCCTCCCGCACGGCCTGCGGCCCCTCCGCCAGAAACAGCTGCTCTTTCCCCCGAAAGTTCCGCTTGGCCAGCCGCCGCGCGGCGGAGACGCGGGGGGAGCGGGGGGAGATGAGCTCGGGGGAGGCGGGGGGCATTCTGTATCACCTTCATCAAGAAATGTCCGCCGCAACGGCGATCAACCACGACGGCGGGGTCTGGAGGTCCCCCCACGCCCTTAAGGCAGTGGGGGAAGCGCCGAAAGAACCCGGTGCTCACACAGCAACGGACCCGCAGGCACAACCCACGGGTCCGTTCAGTCACGTCGGCTCAAAGCCAGCGCAAGCGTCACGCAGCCTTCGGCGCGTTGACGTCGGCCGGCAGCGCCTTCTGCGCGACCTCGACGAGCGCGGCGAACGCGGTGGCGTCGTTCACGGCCAGCTCGGCCAGGATCTTGCGGTCGACCTCGACGTTCGCGGCCTTCAGACCCTGGATGAAGCGGTTGTACGTGATGCCGTTGGCGCGGGCAGCGGCGTTGATGCGCTGGATCCACAGCTGGCGGAAGTCACCCTTGCGCTTCTTGCGGTCGTTGTAGTTGTAGACCAGCGAATGGGTGACCTGCTCCTTGGCCTTGCGGTACAGGCGCGAGCGCTGACCACGGTAGCCGGAGGCCTGCTCGAGGATCGCCCGGCGCTTCTTGTGGGCGTTGACTGCCCGCTTGACGCGTGCCACTTGTTAACTCCTTGTAGCGGGGCCGTGGTTGGACTCACACGGCCCGGAAACGATTGGGTCCCGGTCCAGACGCAGGGCGCTCGGCGCGCCGCTGTGTCACTTGCCGAGAAGCTTCTTGATCTTCTTGGCGTCGCCCGGGGCCATCTCGGCGTTGCCGGTGAGGCGACGCGTCAGACGGGACGACTTGTGCTCGAGCAGGTGGCGCTTGCCGGCGCGCTCACGGAGCACCTTGCCGGAGCCGGTGACCTTGAAGCGCTTGCTGGCACCGCTGTGCGACTTGTTCTTCGGCATAGCGCCGTTCTCTCCTCGTCGGTGGCGCTCCGGTGCCCGGTCGCGAAACCGGGCACGGTGGAGCGTCGCTCTTGTATCGGTTACGTCCTGGGGACCTGGGTCCCCCGGGATCACGCCTCGGCGGAAGCCTCAGCAGGGGCCTCGGCGGCAGCGTCCGCGGCGTTCTGCGAGCGGCCGGGGTTGGCCTTCGCCTCGGCCTTGCGGGCTTCCTGCGCCTGGCGGGCCTCGGCCATCGCCTCGGTCTTCTTCTTGTGCGGACCGAGAACCATGATCATGTTTCGGCCGTCCTGCTTCGGGTTCGACTCGACGAACCCGAGGTCCTGGACGTCCTCCGTGAGACGCTGCAGCAGTCGGTAGCCCAGTTCGGGACGGGACTGCTCGCGACCACGGAACATGATCGTGATCTTGACCTTGTCGCCCTGCTTGAGGAACCGGACGACGTGACCCTTCTTGGTGTCATAGTCGTGCGGGTCGATCTTCGGCCGGAGCTTCATCTCCTTGATGACCGTGTGCGCCTGGTTCTTGCGCGCCTCACGGGCCTTCATGGCCGACTCGTACTTGAACTTCCCGTAGTCCATGAGCTTGCACACGGGCGGACGGGCGTTCGCCGCGACCTCGACCAGGTCCAGGTCGTACTCCTGCGCAAGCTCCAGTGCCTTGGCCAGCGGGACAATGCCCACCTGCTCGCCACTGGGACCGACAAGTCGCACCTCGGGAACGCGAATCCGGTCGTTGATGCGGGGCTCGGCGCTGATGGATCCTCCTCGGTAGCACCACGCGACGGTCTGGCGGACAGCCGCGTAACGTCTCTGTTCGTTAGACCTAACCGCGCCGAAGCACAAAAAATGCCCCGGACGATCACAGGCGGGGCTCCTCGAACTACCGGAGCAACCGCCGCGGTGACCGCGGGGCGCACTTTCGGGCGGTGGCCGCCGCTGGGGACGGGACCGCCTGACCGGTGACCCGCCGCCCTGAGGGCGGCCAGGTGGGAGTTCGAAAGCCTCCACTTGTAGGTCGGTCACACTTACACACATGCGTGTCCGACCGGTCGTTACACAAGGTTAGCAGCCTCGGCCGGAAAGGGCTAACTGAGGCCGACTGGGGCTGGTTGTCCCTCTGCCCCTATGGTGAACGGCATGAGTGAAGAGACGCCCGACTTCAACGCCATGACCCGCGACATCGCCGAGGTCCCCGCGGTCGAGGTGATCGTGACGGTCGCCGTCAACCTGATGAGCGCCGCCGCGGTGAAGCTCGGTCTGACCGAGGAGGGCGAGAAGCACAAGGACCTGGACGAGGCCCGCAAGCTGATCCACGCCCTGGCCGGTCTGCTGGACGGGAGCGCGACCGAGATCAGCTCGTTCCACGCGGCCCCGCTGCGCGACGGCCTGAAGTCGCTCCAGCTGGCGTTCCGCGAGGCGTCCCTGGTCCCGGACGAGCCGGGCCAGGGCCCGGGCGAGAAGTACACGGGCCCGGTCTACCGCTGACCTAACCCTTTACGTACAGGGGCTCGCCCGGTGGCGTCGTCCCGGCCGGCAGCAGTGCCAGGTCGAGGCCGCGCACCAGGCGGGCCCTCAGTGTTTCGTCGGCGGCCATCCGCCGGGCCACCGCACGGGCGGCCTCGGCCGGGGCGGCGGCCGGATCGAGGACGAGGGCCAGGGTGCCGTCGGCCTGTCCCGGGCCGAGGTGAGCACGCAGTACGGCCGGCTCGGCGGCGACCGCGGCCCGTACCGCCGCGACGACGGCGGGATCGGCGAGCGGATCGGTGGTCGTACGCCCCTCGGCCAGCGCCAGCAGTGCGGGACCGGTCAGCTCGAACGGCACCGGACCGGCCAGGTCCAGCACCACGGTGTCGGCCTTCTCGTGCGCGGCCGCCTGGAGGGCCTGGTGCAGGGGTACGGCCACCGGCCGGGCCTGCGGGTCCCAGCGGGCCAGCGAGTCGGTGGACGTGAAGGCGGGCAGGGCGGTGCGGTCACCGGCCTTGAGGGTCGGTACGGCCATGTCGCTGGTCTTCTCGCGGCGCAGCCCGTTCTCGTCCTCCTCCACCTCGCCGAGCACGGCCACCACCGGGACGAGCAGCCGGGCGCCCTTGAGCGCCGCCAGCACCGGCCCCACGGCGGTACGGTCCTCGGCCCAGGCGGCGAGCGCCGCGCTCAGCCGGGGATCGGCCGAGCCGTCGTCGTCGGAGAAGCCGGGGTCGGGAATGTTCTTGTTCGCCACGGTCACCGACCCTATAGGGGGGATACTGCTGCGCTTGTGCGGGCCCGGTAACGCGGCCGTGACACCGCTCACGGGTTTCCCGGCATTTCTGACACACATCTAACGTCCGTCTAACGGTCCGCACAGCTGCCGCCGTCAGCATCGCGGCATGGAGTCCCGCAGAGCCCGCCGCACCCGTACCTTGATCTGCGCTGCCGCTGCCTC